>NZ_JOJF01000023.1:0-88264 GCF_000720265.1 Nocardia sp. NRRL WC-3656
CTGGCGACCGTCCACATCGCTGTCATCAATCAGTGGCTGCGACACGAGTGAGGGCGGCTCAAAGGGCCGCCCTCACTTCACTTCGACACAGAACCTAGGCCCGCACCGGCGGCGCCGGGCCCTCACCGCCGGCGCGCGGTGCCGACGACCAAGGGCACGATGGTCGGTACCACGGTCGGCATCCGGGTGTGTTCGATGACCTCGATATCGAAATCGGCTGCCGCGAGCAGACTTTCGAAGTCGCGATTGGCGTGGCAGCCGTCCGCGAGGCGTCGTTGCAGCGGGGTGAGCAGGTCCTGGACGCCCGCGCGCAGGCCGGTTCCCCGGACATGTTCGTGGAACAGGAAGCGGCCGCCGGGACGCAGTACACGATGGACCTCGCGCAGCGCCCGAGCCGGGTCACGCACCGAGCAGAAGACCAGGGAGGCGGTCACGGTGTCGAAACTGGCCGCCGGGAAGTCCAGCCGGTGCGCGTCGCCGTCCACGACGGTGACGGGTGCGGTGAGGGTGCCGGCGCGGGCTGCCAAGCGGGCGCGCAGCGCCGGATTCGGTTCGAGCAGGACGAGTTCGTCCAGGCCGTCCGGATAGTGCGAGACGGACAGGCCGTCGCCGGCCCCGATTTCGAGGGTGCGACCGGATGCGTGGGTGAGCTGGGCGCGGCGCTGATCGGCCTGTCCGGCCCGATCGACGCGGGCCATGAAGCCCGGATACCAGCTGGCGAAGAATCGTTCGCCGAACGTTGCTGTGGTCATGGTGTACGAGTGTGGCCGGTGACGGCCCTTCGCGTCATGGCCCTTTCGGGCCATAATCGATGCCGGACGATGCGCCGGCCTCGACGGCCGCCGCGCGAGAGGGTGGAGCATGGTGCGCGCCGAGGATCAGGTGATCCACCGGGTGCGGACCGTCGGCGGCGAGGTCGCCTGTTCGGTGGTCGGCAGCGGTCCCGCATTGCTGATCGGCGGGTGGTGGTGCAGCCACCTGATCCTCAACTGGAAGGATCCGCTGTTCCGCGCCTTCGTGTCCCGGCTGGCGACCCGGTTCACCGTCATACGGTACGACCAACCGGGGCGAGGACTGTCCGACGCGGGGGTGCCGGTCGATGCGGACGGCGAAATCGCCGTAACCGCCGACATCGTCGATGCGCTGGGGTTCGAGCGGGTGGCCGTGCTGGGCGCGTCGTCGGGCTCGGCGGTCGCCGCGGGACTCGCGGCCCGGCTGCCCCGCCGGGTGCATCGGCTCGTCCTCTACGGTTCGTTCGCCCGGGGCGTGGACATCGCACCGGACGGTGCGCGCCGAGCGCTGGTGGACGCGATCTCCGCGCACTGGGGATTGGGGTCCCGATTGCTGGCCGATGTGTTCGTGCCCGGCGCCGACAGCGCCGAACGCGAACGGTTCGCCCGATTCCAGCGGCTGTCCGCGACGGCGGAACAGGCCGCCCGATCCTTGGCCGCCACATACGAACTCGACGCCACCGAGTACCTGGCGGCTGTCACCGTCCCGACCACCGTGCTGCATCGCAGGGACGATCGCGCCGTGCCTTTCGCGCTCGGCCTCGACGTCGCCCGCCGGGTGCCCCGCGCGACCTTCGTGGAACTGTACGGCGAGGACCATTTCCCGTGGCGCGGTGATGCGACCTCGGTCGCCGACGCGATTCTGCGCGGGCTGGGATATCCGGTGCGGGCCGAGCCGGCACCGCCGGGGCCCGAGGCGGTGACCGAGCGCGAGCGCGAAATTCTGCGCCTGGTCGCCGAGGGGCTCACCGACGCGCAGATCGGCGAGCGGCTGACCCTCAGTCCGCACACCGTGCATCGGCACATCGCGAACGCGCGCACCAAGCTCGGCGTCCGTTCCCGCGCCGCCGCGTCGGCCGCGATCCGAACGGATCGCCCGGACCGCACATCCTGATCCCGCTTCCACGCCCGGGTTCATCGCGGCGACACCGGGTAGCCCGACAGTGCCGGCCGATCGGACGGCACCGAACGAAGTGGGGAAGGAGACTCGAGATGGTCGGCTATCCACAGAGCACCGGAGTGGACCGGCCCACCGGGCGGGAGGCTCGCCACGGCGGCAGCCGGGTTGCTGGTGACCTCGGCCGTCAGCGTGCGGCGACCGCACGCCGCGGCTGCGCACCAGTGATTCGCGGCGGCGCTCGCTCCCCGGAATGGAGTTGATATGCCCTTCGACCCGATGCGCGCGGCGGCGCGCGTACTGATGGGCTCCACCTACGCCGTACTGGGCGCGGACGCGTTGCGCGAGCCCGGCGCCCGGCCGGAGGCGGCGGCGCCGACTCTCGCGGCGGTGCGCACGGTCGTACCGCTGCCCGAGGACGACAAGCTGCTGGTGCAGGTCAACGCGGGCGTCCAGGTGGCCGCCGGCGTCTTGCTGGCGCTGGGCAGATTACCGCGGCTGTCGGCGCTGGCGCTGGTCGCCTCGATGGTGCCGACAACCATTGCGGGACACGCGTTCTGGGCGCTCGACGACCCCGCGGCGCGCAAGCCGCAGCAGGTGCAGTTCCACAAGAACATGGCGATGATCGGCGGGCTGTTGTTCGTCGCCTCGGAGAAGCGCGGCGGATAGCCGGCACCGGCCGGTTCGCCGCGCTACGGCTGTGCGACCGCGTCCTCGGGTGTGCGCCACACGCCGTCGCGCAGTGTGTCCAGGATCCGGGTCAGCAGTCGTGACACGTGCATCTGCGACACCCCGAAGTGCTCGGCGATCTCCGATTGCGTTTTCGATTCGAAGAATCGCAGGACGAGGATGTCGCGGTCGCGCTGGGGCAGATCGGCGATGAGCGGCCGCACCGCGGCGGCCTGTTCGAGCAGCTCGTAGCAGGGCTCGTCGACACCAAGCGCGACGGCCGCCGTGGACGGCGTGTCGTCGCGTTCGGTGCGCGCGGCGTCGAGGGAGTCGCACTGGTAGACGTTGGCGGCGACCAGCGCCTGGGTGATGTCGATGATGTCGACATCCAGCTCGGCGGCCAGCTCCCGGGCGTTGGGCGCCCGGCCCAGGCGCTGAGTGAGAGGATCGCCGGCCTTGACGATCCGGTGGCGCAGTTCCTTGTAGCGGCGCGGTACCCGGGCCGCCCAGGTGTGGTCGCGGAAGTGCTTGCGCACCTCGCCCATGATCGTGGGGACGGCGAAGCCGAGGAACGGCGCGCCACGTCCCGGGTCGAAGCGGTCCACCGCGAGTACCAGGCCCATGCGGGCGGTCTGCAGCAGATCGTCGTAGGCCTCGCCGCGGTTGAGGTAGCGGCGTGCGATGTGCTCGGCCAGGGGCAAACACAGTTCGATGATGTGTTCGCGCAGTGCCCGCCGGTGCGGGTCGGTGGCGTCGAGGTCGGCGAGTTTGTCGAACCACGGTTCGATGTTGTCGTAGCTGTCGCTACGCGACCGGGCGCCTCCGGTCCGGTGGGTTCGTGCGGGGTGTGTCATTCGGGCCACTCCGTTTCCGTCGTATGCGACGACATGGAGCGAGCACCTCGATCACGCAAGCTCATCGGTGCTGTGCCTGCGCACGGATGTTCGCATTCGGCTATCGTTCGCCTCGGCCTGCGCCGGAGTTTCGAAACAGGTTGGCGCGCAACGCATCTACGTGGTGCACAATCGAACACTGGGGCGGGCGGATGCGCGCCGTTCGCGTACCGAACCGATCCTACGGACCCTCCGGTTTCATCGGTCGAGAACCGGAAAGGATCCGGTATCGGTTGGGCTACGGATCGGATGCCGCTACGCATCGCCTCGGCACAGCCGCCCCGCCGGCGCCGTCGGCAGGGCATCGGCGCAGGTGAGAGGCCCTGCCGAGCGGGGGAGTAGGCTGCGACCATGGTTGGCGGCGGGCAGGATGACGGCGTCGAGCGGGTGGTGGGCGCCGGTGATCCGCAAGGCGTCGGCCGGTTCCGATTCTGGTTCGCCGAACAACGGTGGGAGTGGTCGGACGAGGTGGCCCGCATGCACGGTTACGCCCCGGGGCAGGTCGAGCCGACCACCGAGCTGCTGCTCGAGCACAAGCATCCCGACGACCGAGACCGGGTCGAAGCCACCATCGTCACCTCGGTGGAGGACCACGCACCGTTCTCCAGCAGGCACCGCATCGTCGACACCGGCGGCACGGTCCGCGACGTGCTGGTGGTGTCGGAGCCGATGCTCGATGCGTCGGGTCAGGCGATCGGCACGCAGGGCTACTACGTCGACCTCACCGAATCGGTCGGCCGGGAGCGCCGGCTATTGCTCGAGGAGGAGTTGCCCGCCGTGATCGAGCGCCGGGCGGCGATCGAACAGGCCAAGGGAATACTGATGTTCGTCTACCGGATCTCGGCGGAGCAGGCGTTCCGGGTGCTGGCATGGCGATCCCAGGAAACCAACATCAAATTGCAGGAATTGGCCGCGCACCTCGTCGACGATCTGGACAGCATGCCCCCGGTGCCCGCGCCGACGCGGACCCGTCTCGATCATCTCCTGCTGACGCTCCACCGCCGGGACGAGCAGTAGCCCGTGCGCCATCGGCCGCGTCTACAGCAGCGCGCACTCCAGCAGCAGGAACAGCGGACGAGTGAAATGTTCGTCCCACCAAGGGTTTTCGCGCCGTTGCCGGTCGGAGGGCCGGGGTTCGCGCACGGTGGTGATCGCGAACCCGGCGGTGGTGAGCATTCCGATCGTCGCCTCCAGTGAGTACAGCGCTTGAACCGATGCGGCGGGGGAGCGAGTCCCCGCGACCTCGAACCGCTGTCGCACCGTCCGTCCGGCGAAATAGTCGTCGATCGTGAAACCTGTTCCGGCGCTGGTGCGTTCGCCACGGGCGACATAGAAGCAGGGATGCATCGTCAGCATCACCAGCCGTCCCGACGGACGCAGGACCCGGGCGAATTCGGTGAAGCGCCGCCCCGGCTCGGACAGTCCGTGCGGGAGGCGGTTGACCACCACCAGGTCGACACTGTTGTCGGCCAGCGGCAGTGCGGCCACGTCGGCAAGCCGGAATCGCGCGCGCGACGGATCGTGCGCCGGATGGCTCGCGGCGGCCGCGACGAATTCCGCGCAGGTGTCGACGCCGTGTACGAAACCCGCACCCCGCGTGATCAATTCGCGGGCCAGATACCCTTCACCGCAGCCGGCGTCCAGGATGTGCAGGCCGGTGCACTCGCCGACGAGCGCGAGCAGCGCCGGGTCGGTGAGGCCGCTGCGGTACGGGTCGAGGTCTTCGCGCACGATGCGAATCCAGAACTCGGCGTTGGCCGCGTACGCGTTCGAGACGGGCTCGTCTCCCAGCACATTCGCTCCCCACTGCGATCGGGTCGGAATTCGGAACCGAATTGTAGACGGCGGCGGCATGATCCGCACGGAACACCGTCGCGAAACAATGATGGCTTTGATAGCATTTTCCGAAGCCGGTATTCGCCGGTGGAATGCGGATTCAGGGCGGCCGGGTGCGGCCCGAATATTCATGGCCGGGTCGTATGCGCGCCGGGCCGGAAGGAGTCGGTCGTGGCTCGCATATCGCCCGCGGAAAAGTCGGAGTGGTCGCCGGAACTGGTCGGCTTCATCGGAGAGTTTCGTTCCTCCGTGCTCGGTGACACCCCGGCCGACACCCACCCCGCCGGTGCCAACCTGCTCGGTACGCTCGCGCGATACCCCGCGCTGGCCAAGGCATTCCTGAGCTTCAACGGCCACCTGTTGTACGGATCCACGCTCGACGACCGGCAGCGCGAACTGCTGATCCTGCGCGTCGCCGCCGTCCGGCATTGCGATTACGAATGGGCCCAGCATGCGATTCTCGCCGAAATAGCGGGAATGCCGAAAGCGGAAATAGAAAGGGTCGCGGCGGGGGAACCGGACGATGAATGGGCGACGGCCGAGAAGGCGTTGCTCGTCGCCACCGACGAATTACTGTCCGACGGTGCGGTCGGCGCCGCAACATGGGAGATTCTGGCCGCCGAATTCGAGCCGAATCAGCTCATGGATATCGTCTTCACCGTCGGCACCTACGATATGCTCGCCATGGCCTTGCGATCCTTCGGCGTCGAACCCGAGGACGATCTGAAGCCTTATCTGCCGCGGCATCGGTAACCCGGCGTCCTGCCGGAGGCGGGGCCGGTCCCCGGTGGTGAGGCCGGACGGCAGACCCGGCCCCACCGCGGCCCGCCTCAGGTGTTGCGTCCGCCGTTCACGCCGATCACCTGGCCGGTGATGTAGCCGGCCTCCTCGCTCACCAGGAACGCGCAGGCGGCCGCGATATCCTCCGGCAGCCCGATCCGCCCGACGGGAGTCGCGTCGATCTGCTTGCCGACATCGATGAAGCCGCGCTCGGCGGTGGCTCGCATCATCGGCGTATCGATGAAACCGGGCGGAATCGTGTTGACAGTGATGCCTTTTCGCGCGAACTCCAGCGCGAGCACCTTCGTCAATCCCAGCACCCCGGACTTCGAGGACACATACGCGGCCATCCCCGCCGCGCCGCTGTGCACACTCGACGAGGAGATGTTGACGATGCGTCCCCAGCCCTGCTCGACCATATCGGGCAGCACGGCCTGGCAGCAGTCGAACGTGCCGGTGAGGTTGACCGCCAGCACCCGCGCCCACTGCTGTGCGGTGATGTCGAGAAAAGGCCCGGACGTGGTGATTCCGGCACTGTTGACCAGAATCGAGGGCCGTCCCAGCTCGGCCCGCACCCGCTGCACTCCGGTGTCGATGGCGGCGCGGTCGGATACGTCCACGGCCACCCCGATCGCCTTACCGCCGGCCTCGCCGATCTCCCGCGCCGCGAGATCGGCCGCCGCGCCGTCCACGTCGAACACCGCCACCGGCGAGCCGCCGGCGGCCAGCCGGCGCGCGATCGCGCCGCCGATTCCGGACGCACCGCCTGTCACGATCGCTGTGCGGCCGCTCATTTGATCGACTCCTGCCCGACCAGGGTGGAGCGGTGCATGCGTCGCGGCTGCGATCGATCGAACGGGCAGGCCCGATGCACCAGACCGGTGTTGTCCCAGATCACCATGTCACCCACCGACCACCGATGGGACAGCACCCGGTCCGGGGCGGTCGCCCGCGCCAGCAGATCGTCGAGCAGGGCGCGGCCCTCGTCCTGGTCCATGCCGACCACATGATCCGCCGAGGCGCCGAAAACCAGTGAGCGGCGTCCGGATTCGTGCGTCCACACCAGCGGATGTTCCCGTCCGCCGCGACGCGCCCACTCCCCGAGCTGTTCCGGAGTCGGGTCCGCATACGTCAGCCGCTGAATGGCCTCGAAGCTGTGCCACACCCGCAACCCTTCGAACCGCCGCTTCTCCTCCTCGGACGATTCGTCGTAGGCGACGTACGTGCTGGCGAACGCGGTTTCACCGCCCGTCTCGGTCACCACGTGGGCGCTCATGATGGACGCCTTCGCCGGCACCTCGTCCATGAAACCGTCCAGATGCCAGTAGTCGTTGCTGGCGAAATACTCCACGTTGGGGTTGTCCGGATCGAAGCTGATCTCCATCACATCCGGATTCGGGTACAGCGGAAACTGCACCAGCTCACCGAGTTTGCGGCAGAACGCGGCCTGCGTCTCGTCGTCGGCGTGCAACCGCGGGAACAGCAGCACGCCGTGTTCCTCGAGCGCGGCCAGGCACGCCTGCGGCAGGTCGTCGTCGCTGCGCAGCCGGTCGAGGTCGACATCGTCGACCCGCACGCCGACCGTTTCGCTGAGTTTGGTGGTGGTGATCGCCGGCATCCGATGCTCCTGTCTGTCGATGCTGCGCGGCCGGGGTCAGCCGGGAATGCTGCGGCGCCGCTTGTTGATCAGCGGCCGCTGGTACGAGGGATCCGTGGTGCTGCGCGACGGCACGCCGTTGAGGTGGACGCCGGGGACGTCCGCGAACGGAATCGGCATGGTCGGGGCCAGGCCGGACCATTCGATGACGTTGGTGCGCAGCGCGATTCGCCACTGCCCGGCGCGCCGCTCAAGACGGTCCAGGTAGCGCCCGCCGGCCAGCCAGTTGCTGTCGTCGCGATTGCGGGCGGCGAACAGGTAATAGGTTTCGGTGTGCGCGGTATCGGCCTCGAGATCGCAGGTGTGATTGAGCAGATTGTGCTGGGTGGCCGACTGTCCCTGCTCGTGCATGGCGCGCGCCCAGTCGTAGAGTTCGGCGGGGCCACCCACGAAATCACCGGCCGCGATGGTGGCGTCGTCGTGGAAGGCGGACAGGAACAGTGCGCGGTCGAAGCGGTCCATGCCGCGGCTGAACCGGGTCAGGCAGTCGAGAATGTCCTGCCGGTCGAGCAGGTGGGCGAGGCGATCCTGGCGGTCGGTGGCGGTCATCGTGAGAGTCCTCGGAGGCGAAGCGGTGTCGCGGCGGTGCTCATATCGCCGCCCAGATGGGGGCCCCGCGGGTGGTCCGCAGGGATGGGACGGTGGCTCCGCCGACGTCGGTGACGCTGTAGCGTCGCGCCAATTCGGCGGTGATGTAGGTGCCGCCGGTCAGCGACAGCAGATCCGGGTCGGTGGCGAGTCGCGCGATGACCCGGCCGGGGAACTCGGGCGTGCACGCATCCTGTGGCCGCGTCGACGGTTGCTCGCTCAGGCCGGCGACAGTGGCCAGATTACGTTCGGCGCGCTCGGTGAGGGTCAGTCCCTGCCAGAGCGAAATCGAGGTGACCCCCACGGGTTTCAACTCGACGGCCATATCGCGAGCCATTCGGTCGACCGCGGATTTGGCGGTGCCGAAGACGACACCGTAGGTGTAGGCGACGCCGGTATATCCGGAGATCGCCACGATCAGCCCCGATTGCTGTGGAGCCATGATCCGGGCGGCATGATGGGCGGCCACGAAATTCGAGCGCACCCCGACGTCGACCATCTCCCAATTCGACAGCGGCTTCTCCCAGAACGGCCGCGGATCGGTCAGATCCTCCGGCAGCGAGAAGGCGTTGTTGACCAGGATGTCGAGGCGTCCCTGTTCCATGCGCACCCGCGCGAACAGTGCGGCCACCTGTTCGTCGTCGCCGTGGTCGACGGCGACCGCCACCCCGGTCCCGCCCCGGTCGTCGCACGCCGCGGCGGTCGCGCCGACCGTGCCGGGAAGCGGATGCGATCCAGGGGTGCGGGTTCTGCCGGTCACGTACACCGTGGCGCCCTGTTCGGCGAGCGCGAGCGCGATCCCCTTGCCGATGCCGCGGCTGGCGCCGGTGACGACCGCGACGCGGCCCGTCAGGCTACCCATCGCCGTCTTTCCTGTCGCAGACCATCGTTCACTCCACGCGCCGTTCGAAGAACGCCGTGCTGTGGTCGGCTTTCGTCCGGCCGGTGAAATGGCTGGCCGAGAACGGCGCGCCCATCAGTCCCCGCGACCAGTCGGCCGAGGCGCCGAGATCCTGCGTCCAGTCGTAGAGCATGACCCGCCGCACGATGCGCCAGTGCGTAGCCCGCCGCTCGAACCGATCGAGATAGCGGCCGCCCAGCAGCAGATCGCGATGTTCCCCACCGGTGTCGACGCGGTGATATGCGGTGACGTGCGTTTCCGCCCGCGCCGCGGTGTCGTCGAGTTCGACCAGGGTTTGTCCGAGCACGTGCTGGGTGAGAACGACCGCCGCCGCGCCCGGCGTCACCCAGGCCAGATAGTCGTCGAACGGCCCGGCGAATATGCCGAAATCGACCGTCGCATCGGGCCAGAAGGCCGCGCGGATCGCCTCGGCGTCGCGCCGGTCCTCACCGCGGGCTACGCGGGCCAGCAGGTCCCGTATGGTTTCGCGAGCGATCCACGCCTCCGGGGCGGCGGATACGGCGGTCATCGGACCGCCGCCGCAGCGCGCGAAACACCCGGTGCGGGGCGCGCGGACCCCCTCACGCCCCCTCCTCCGGTGCGTATCCCAGGATCGCCTTCGTCTCGAGGTACTCCTCGAAACCGTATGCGCCCCATTCCCGTCCGTTGCCGCTCTTGCGGTAGCCGCCGAAGGGGCAGGCGAAGTCGAAGCCGTCGTTGATGGCGACCGATCCGGCGCGGATGCGGCGGGCGACCGCGCGCGCCTGGTCGAGGTCGGCTCCCGCGACGAAGCCGGCCAGACCGTATTCGGTGTCGTTGGCGATCTCGATCGCGTGATCGAGATCGTCGTAGCCGAGAATGGTCAGGACCGGCCCGAAGATCTCCTCGCGGGCGATCGTCATATCGTTGCCCACATCGGCGAAAACCGTTGGCTTGACATAGAATCCGACCTCCAGCCCGTCCGGTCGGCCGGTGCCGCCGGTGACGAGGGTGGCGCCCTCCTCGATGCCCTTGCGGATCAATGCCTGGATCTTGTCGAACTGGGCGCCCGACACCACCGGGCCCATGGCGACCTCGCCGGTCGGATCGCCGACGGTGATGCCGGCGGCGGCCTCGCGTGCGGCGTCGATCGCCTCGTTCATGCGGGCGGCGGGGACCAGCATCCGCGATCCGGCGCTGCAGGTCTGGCCGGAATTGTTCATCATCGTCACCACGCCCTTGGCGACGTTGGTGGCGAAATCGGCGTCGTCGAGCACGATATTCGGGCTCTTGCCGCCGAGTTCCTGGGTGACCCGCTTGACGGTGGGCGCGGCGTTGCGGGCGATATCGATACCGGCACGGGTGGAGCCGGTGAAGGAGATCATGTCGATACCGGGGTGGCCCGACAGCGGCACGCCCACGGCCGGGCCGTCGCCCTGCACCAGATTGAACACCCCGGCGGGCACCCCGGCCGCGTCGAGGATCTCGGCGAAGATCTGCCCGGTGAACGGCGACTGCTCCGACGGTTTCAAGATGACGGTGCACCCGGTGGCCAGCGCCGGAAACACTTTGACCGCAATCTGGTTCAGCGGCCAATTCCACGGCGTGATCAGTCCGCACACCCCGATCGGTTCCTCGACCACCAGCGAGGCGCCGTGGCGCTGCTCGAAGCTGTACTCGGCGAGTGCGGCGATCGCGGTATCGAGATGTCCGGCGCCCAGATCGACCTGGAAACCGCCGGCGAGCGCGGCGGGCGCGCCCATCTCCTCGGTGAGCGCCGCCGCCAGATCGTCACGGCGGCGCTGATATTCGGCCGCGACCCCCCGCAACACAGCGAGGCGGTCGGCCACAGTGGTCGCCGACCAGGTCTCGAACGCGCCCCGCGCCGCGGCCACGGCCCGGTCCACGTCCTCGGCCGATCCGGCGGCGACCTTTCCGCAGACCCGTTCGGTCGCCGGGTTGATCACGTCGATGGTCTGCGCGGTCGCCGGTTCGACCCACTGCCCACCGATGTAGAACGTCAGATATTCACGCATGAGCCGCCTGTCCTTCTCTTCGGATGTGCTGTGGGGCATGGGTTGTCGAGCACGGGTCTACTGCATCCCTTCCGCGTACCAGGTGCGGAATTCGTCGTAGCTCGGCATCTCCTCGGAATTGGCCTTCGGATCGACGGCGACGTGCACGACCCCCGGTTTGCCGCTGGCGAAGGCGCGTTTGACGGCCGGTGCGATGTCCTCGTCGCGTTCGACGTATTCGCCGTAGCAGCCGAATCCCTCGGCCACCTTGTCCAGCCGGACCGCGGTGCTCCAGTGCACGCCGGTTTCGAGCGACCCGTGGCCGAAGGTGCGTTTGTAGACGCCGACCTCCAGACCCCAGGCGTAGTCGACGCCGACCACACAGACCAGCGGCAGATTCAGGCGTGCGGCGGTTTCCAGTTCGGCGATCTGAAACTGGAACGAGGAGTCGCCGGTGATCAGCATGACCGGCCGCTTGCCGCCGTCGGCCACCGAGGCGCCGATGGCATACGGCAGCCCGGTGCCCAGATGCCCGAAGTTCTGATTCCACATGACGTCGTGCGGCTTGGCCTGCGAGTACGTCCAGCCGAAAATCGTGGTGGCGCCGCCGTCCCGGGCCATGATGCCGTCGGCGGGAAACGCCTTGGTCGCCTCCACGATCAGGCGTGCGGGATGGACCGGGCTCATCCCGCTGGGCGCGGATTCGGCCAGTTCGGCCAGCCGGGCGGCGTCGCGCTCGATCCAGTCCGCCAGCTCCGGAGACGGAGTGCGGGGAGTGTCGCGCAGTGCGTCGACCAGCTGCGGAACCACCGCCCGCAGGTCGCCGACCAGCGGCACGTCGATGGGACGGTTCACCCCGATGGCGGCCGGATCCTGTTCCACCAGAATCCATGTCCGGTCCGCTTCGCCCGCCTGCCAGTGCCGGCCGCGACCGTAGTGCACGGGTTCGCCGAGTTCGGTGCCGATGGCCAGGCACAGATCGGATTGCACGACCGCTTCCACCGCCGACGGGGAGAAGCCGTAGGGGAAGGTGCGATCCTCGAGGCCGGGAATGTAGGAGGTACCGCCGGAGGTCTGGATCACCGGGGCGGCCATGAGATCGGCCAGTTGCTTCACCGATTCCGCCGCGCGCGCGGTGTGCACGCCGTGCCCGATCAGCAGAATCGGCTGCTTCGCGGCCCGGATGTGCTCGGCCGCTTCGGCGATGCGGTCCTGGCCCGCGGTCTGTCCGACCAGGCGGTACCGGTGCGGTGGCAGCGCCGGTGGCAGATCGAGTTCCTCCTCGATCACATGCGACGGATATTCGATGTACACCGGGCCCGGCGTTCCCGACAGTGCTTTGCGCAGCCCCTCGCGGATGATCTCGTCGGTCTGATCCGCGTATTCGATACTGGCGCTGTACTTCACGGAATTCTCGACCAGACCGGCCTGCTGCACGAACTGGATCCGGCCGCGCCGCACCCGCTGCTCGGTGATCCGGGCCCGCTGCCCGCCCAGGAAGATGATCGGCGAATTCTCCACCTTGGCGCACATGATGGCGCCGGACAGATTCGCGATACCGGGGCCCAGGGTGCCGATGCACACCGCGGCCTTCCCGGTCATCCGCGAGACGCCCTCGGCCATCATTCCGGCCGATTCCTCGTGATGCGGCGCCACCACCTTCCAGCCGCGCTCCTCGGCGCGGTGGAACAGATGGACGAAGTTGGGATCCGGAATGCCGAAGATGGTGTCGATACCCTCGGCCTCGAAAAGTTCGAGTATGCGTTCGTAAACCTTCACTGCTGCTTCCCTTCGGTCGCCATCGCGAAGCTGCGGCCGATGTGGTCGGCGTGCGCGCTCAGCGGCGGCAGGATCCACGAGTTGTCGGTGTTGCGGATGTCGTCGATGCGCGCGGCGACCTCGTCGACGGTCCAGGACGGCTGATACACCCCCGGCGTCTCGGCGATATAGGCCCGCGCCACCCGGCCCGCGATCGCGACGAGCAATTCACCGGTGAGAGAACATGATTCGTGCGCGAGATACGCGACCGCGGGGGCCACCAGTTCCGGGCGCATATCCGGATAGGCGGAGGTGTCGATGCCGGCGGCCATCCGGGTGAGCGCCGAGGGCACGATGATGTTGCAGCGCACGCCCACCTCGGCGCCCTCGAGGGCGACCACATTCGACAGCCCGATCATGCCCGCCTTGGACACGGCGTAATTGGCGACCGCCCGATTGCCGTAGATGCCGCCGATCGAGGAGGTCAGCACCACCCGCCCGTAACCGGCCTCGCTCATGACCGGAAAGGCCGCGCGCACGGTGTGGAAGGCCCCTCGCAGATGCACATCCACCACGGCCTCGAAATCCTCGTAACTCAGCTCGGTCAGCGATCCGTAGCGCACGGTACCGGCGTTGTGGATCAGGATGTCGAGGCGTCCGAACCGGTCCAGCGCCGTGTCGACGATCGCCCGGCCGCCCTCCGGGGTGGCCACCGATGCGGTGCACGCGACGGCCGTGCCGCCCGCGGCGGCGATCTCGGCGACCACCTCGGCGGCGACTCCGGCGTCGGCGTCGTCGCCGCGCATACTGGCACCGCAATCGTTCACGACGACCTTCGCGCCGCGCTCGGCCAGCAGCAGGGCATACGCCCGGCCCAGACCGCGTCCGGCGCCGGTGACCACCGCGACGCGGTCGTCGAATCTCAGTTCGGACAACGATATATCCTCTCGCGCAACATCTTCCGGGTCTAGGTGGTCAGCGTGAGGCCGTCCAGATCGCCGGCGTCACGCCAGGCCTGCAGCAATTCCTCGAGGACATAGAAACCACCCCAGAACGGGTCGCCGAGGAACGAGCGACCGTTGGGCTCCCCCTCGCTGTTGTAATAGCCGGGGGTGCATTCCATGACGAAGGTGCTGTTGTCGACGGTATTGGCTCGAATCGTCTGCACCCATGCCGCTTCGGCCTCCGCCGTCGGCTCCACGCGGGTCGCGCCGCGTGCCTGCGCCTGCGCGATGATGTAGGCGATGTGGTCGGCCTGCTGCTCGTACATCAGCGTGGTGGCCGCGGTGACCCCGCCCTGAATGAAGCCGGTCGCGAAATGGTTCGGGAATCCGTGCGCCATGATTCCGTGCAGCGTGCGAAAACCCTTGCCCCAGTGCTCGTACAGCGATTTCCCGTTACGGCCGGCGAACGGCGCGATGTCGAACTGGCGATCCAGCGCGGTGGTGATTTCGAAGCCGCTGGCGAAGACGATGCAGTCGACCTCGTATTCGACGCCGTGCGCGACGACGCCCTTGGGCGTGATCCGCTCCACGCCCTTGGTGTCGGAGACGTCGACCAGGGTCACATCGGGCCGGTTGAACGTCGGCAGATATTCGTCGTTGAATACCGGCCGCTTACACATGTTGCGGTAGTACGGCTTCAACTTCTCCGCGGTCTCGGGATCGGTGACGATCTGTTCCACGCGCCGGCGCAATCGCTCCATGGCGCGGTAGTCCTCGATTTCCTTGAGCTCGAGGAACGTCGCCGGATCGGCCAGCGCGGCCCAGCCGTCGGTCTCGTTCAGTTTGGCCGCCAGATTGCGGGCGACCTCGGTCCAGCCGTCGCAGATCAGATCCGGTTCGCCGGGGGAGTAGAAGGCGAACGCGGCATTGTGGAAATTGCGCTGCCGTTCGGTGCGCCAGCCCGGCTGCAGCGAGGCCACCCAGTCCGGATCGGTCGGGTGGTTGTCGCGCTCGAAGATATAGGACGGCGTGCGCTGGAAGACCGTGAGATGTTTCGCACCGCGCGCCAGATGCGGAATGACTTGCACTCCGCTGGCGCCGGTGCCGATGACGGCGATCTTCTTGTCGCCGAGGCGATCCAGGCCGCCGTGCAGGTCACCGCCGGTGTAGTCGTAATCCCACCGCGCGGTGTGGAAGGTGTGGCCCTCGAAGTCGGTGATTCCTGGGATGCCGGGCAGTTTCGGCCGGTTGTAGGGTCCCTGGCACATGATCAGGAAGCGGGCGCGGATCTCGTCGCCGCGGTTGGTGGCGATGCGCCAGCGTGAGATCTGCTCGTCCCATTCCAACGCGCGCACCAGCGTATGGAAGATCGCCTTGTCGTAGAGTCCGAAATGTTTACCGATGCGCTGGGCGTGCTCGTAGCATTCGTCGCCGTGGGAGAATTTCTCCTTGGGAATGAATCCGGTTTCCTCGAGCAGGGGCAGATAGCAGTAGGCATCGGAGTCGACCTGGATGCCCGGATACCGATTCCAGTACCAGACACCGCCGAAATCGCCGCCGAGTTCCACGATCCGGAAGTCGGTGACACCGGCCTGCTGCAACCGGTGGGCGGTGATCAGTCCGGCGAATCCACCGCCCAGGATGACGACCTCGATATCGGCGTCGATCGGGGCGCGCGGAACGACCGGCAGGTGCGGGTCGGATTCGTAGAAGTCCGCGAATTCGCCGGCGGCCTCGAGGTACTGCTGCTGGCCCTCCGGGCGTAGCCGCTTGTCACGTTCGGCCAGATACTTCTGCCGCAGGGCCTCTCTGTCGACCTCGGGGGTCCGGGTGGGGGCGCAGGGTTTCATCGGAAAATCCTTGTGGGGGTGGGAGTTCGGGTCATTCGAGGTCGGTCGGCGCGCCGGTGCCCATATACCTCGCGAGGTTGTGGTGCAGGTTGACGATCGTGCGCTCGCGGTACGGATTGGGTTTCGGACCGGAGAAGCCGCGGGATTTCATGCCCTGCTGAACGGCGGCCATATTGTCGAAATCCTGTGGCAGCACGGTCCGCCAGCCCGGATCGCCGACCGGGGTGTAGATCCACTCGGTCTCCGGTTCCGCACCGGACGGGAACAATTCGAAGACCGCGGCCTCGAAGATGCACTTGCCGGGGTCGTAGCCGTAGGGCCGGAATCGGTAGCACAGCATGTTGTTCAGCGCGTGCCCGATCTGGAAATTGGGGAAGATCTGCCAGGCTGTACCGCTTTTCGCGACGATCTCCGGATCCACGGTCGGCCACACCACTCCGCGTTCGGCATCTTCTTTGCGGCAGGTGTCGAGCCAATAGCGCATCACCTGGTCGGGCGGAGTATCGGCGGGGAGTTCGTCGGCGAGGCGATTCGCGACCTCCACCATCGTCTCGGTGGTGTTGGTGTTGGCGTTCTCCCAGGTGAAATTCTGCAGCTGCGCGGTCGAGATCCGGGCGTCGGGACCGGCGCCGATCCGCAGCTTGCCCTGGTTCTCCTCCATCCCTTTCGGAGCGTCGTAGCCGATATTGCTGTGCCGGCCCTGGGCGCGGCCCCAGCCGAGGAAATTGCCGAAATTCATGAATTCCGGATGGGTGTAGGGGACGTGATAGGTCTCCATGAACGCCTCGAAGGCGACCTTCCAATTGCAGTCGAAGGTCAGCCACCGCCGCCAGCGGTACCGCATGTTCTCCAGGTGGAACGGATCCAGCAGGGAGGCAGCGGGTTCCAGATAATCGCGCAGCGATTCGCAGTCGGGATCGAGATTGATCCAGACCCAGCCGCCCCAGGTGTCGACGCGCACCGGCGCCAAACCGTCGTTGCGTTCGGTCAGTCCGCAGGTCCAGTCGCCGCGTTCGGGCACGAAGGTGTTGCGGCCTTCGAGGTCGTAGCGCCAGCCGTGGAATCCGCAGACGAACTGTTTGCGCTGCCCGTGTGCGTCATGGGCTCCGGGCGGGGTGTCGACCAGGCGTCGCCCACGGTGC
Organism: Nocardia sp. NRRL WC-3656; assembly: GCF_000720265.1. Classification (NCBI taxonomy): domain Bacteria; kingdom Bacillati; phylum Actinomycetota; class Actinomycetes; order Mycobacteriales; family Nocardiaceae; genus Nocardia; species Nocardia sp. NRRL WC-3656. Next base: position 16,921 of record NZ_JOJF01000023.1, read on the forward strand.
GCGCACACATTGTGATAGGCGCGCAACGTATCCGGCGCCGTGCGCACGACGATGATCGAGTCGTCGAGGATGTCGTAGGTGAGGAAATCGCCGACGCGGGGCAGCTCCTCGACGCGGCACACCTGCTGCCACACCTTCGCCCACAGCTTGTCGCCCTCGGCGCGGGCGTACTCGGGACCGATGTAGGCCTCGACGCCGATCGTCATGGGTGTCGACAACGGTGGCGCCGCGGTCGTCTCGGTGATGCTGTCGGCAGTTTCGGTCATGACTTCTCCTGACGGCGTCTCAGCGTGTGATGGCGGCACGGAACCCGTCGTCCTCGAGGAACAACGAGGTGTTGTCCGCGCCCAGATGGGTCCATTTCAAGTTCAGCCCGCCGTCGACCAGCACGGTCTGCCCGGTGATGTAGCTGGAGAGTTCGGACAGCAGGAACAGGATCGGCCCGGCCTGTTCGTCCGGCCGGGCGCGGCGGCCCATGGCGATGGCACGGCGATCGCGCTCGGGATCGGCGCCCACGTAGGTGCCCGAGGCCGGGGTCGCGGTGACGCCCGGGGCGACCGCGTTGACGCGAATTCCGTCGAGTGCCAGTTCGGCGGCCAGGGTCCGGGTCGTGGCCACGAGTGCAGCCTTCGCGGTGCCGTAGGCGATGTGGAAGGGGGCGGCGTTCATCCCGCTGATCGACGACAGCGACACGATGGATCCCGGCAGCCCCCGCGATCTCAGTTCGGCGGCGACCGCCTGGCTGAAGAAGAACATCGTCTCCAGATTCCATTCGAGCAGCGCCCGCCAGTCCGCGCGGGTGACCCGGGTCGCCGGCATCCAGGTCGCGGGTGCGGCGCCGCCGGCGATATTGACCAGGCCGTACAGGTCGCCCTCGGCCGCGCGCGCGTGATCGAGCACCGTCGCGATGCCCTCGTCGGTGGCGGCGTCGGCGGCCACCGGCACGATCGGAAGTCCTTGTGCCGCAAGCGGTGCGATATCGGCGTCGAGTTTGTCGCGGGAGCGGCCCACCGCGATCACCCGGGCGCCCGCCTCGGCGATGCGGCGAGTGACCGCCGTGCCGATGCCGCCTCCGCTGGCGCCGGAGACGATGACGACCCGGCCGTCGAGCCCGAAGAAGTCGTTGACCGTCATCGTTCTGACCGGCCGTCGCGCCGGATCGCGAGGACGCTGCCCTCGGCATCACCGGAGAGGTAGAGCGTGCCGTCGGGCCCGGCGGCGATGCCGCTGAACGGTCCCTGGGGTCCGGAGAACGGCAGCAGGCCCTTCAACGGTTTGGGCGTCACCCCGGGCGGGGCGCCCACCGGCAGATTCCGCGCGATCACCTGGCGCGCTTCGGTTGTCGGATCCAGGCCGATCAATTCCTTGGCCTCGACATCCACGATGTACACGACACCGGCGTGGACCGCCAGCCCGTGCGGCCGCCCTAGCCCGTCGGCCACCGTATCCACCGTCGAACCGTCGATCGCCGCCACCCGGCCCGCGCCTGCCTCGGCGACCAGGCAGATGCCGGACGCCGTGAATGCCACGCCCATCGGATCGTGCAGTCCGCTCGCCAGCAGTTCGGTGCGCCCATCGCGTACCGCGTGCACGGTGCCGGTGCCCCGGTCGGCGACCGCGACGGTGCCGTCGGGTGCGACCGCCACACCGTAGAGCTGGTCGAGCCCGTCGACGAGCACCTCGCTCTCGCTGGCGGCCGGGCGATAGCGCGAGACCGACCCGTTGCCGGTGACGATGAGCTCACCGTCGCCCGTCGCGGTGAGTCCGCGGATATAACCGGGGTAGCCGGGGCTGAAAAGCATTCCGGCGGTATACAATTCGCCCCCCGGCGGGACGGCGAGCAGGAAGGTGCCGTCCGCGATGTAGAGGGTTCCGTCCGGGCCGACGGTCAGGTCCAGCGGCCAGGTCAGTCCGTCGGCGAGGGCGGTGCGGGTGGCGCCGCCGGCGAGGATTTCGGTGATCTTGCCGGTGAAACTGGAGACGAACAGCCGCTCGCCGACGAAGGTCAGATTGTCCAGGCCCGGCCCGACGGTCGCGAGGACGGTTCGCTCGCCGTTGCGCGGATCGATCCGGAGTACCTCACCGGTGGCGACCTGGGTGGAGACGATGCAGCCGGTGGCATCGAATTTGACCGCGTCCGGTCCGCCCAAATCGGCCGCGACCCGCTCGGGTTCGCCGCCGTCGGGATCGATGCGCCAGATCTCGTTGCTGCCCAGCAGCGGATAGTAGAGCTTGCCGTCGGGCCCGACCTCGAGGGCGTTCGGCATCGGCAGGCCGTCCAGCAGCACCCGCGGCGCGCCGCCGGCCGGGTCCACTTCCATCAGCCGCCCGCCCGGGCGGCATTCGTCGACGAACAGCCGGCCCCGGTGAAAGGTGATGCCGTTCGCGCCGGGGAGATCGTCACGCAGCACCCGGGTTTCGCCCTTGCCGTCGCGAATGCTGACGCGGCCGTCGTAGTACTCGGTGATGTAGAGCTCACCGTCGGGTGCGAAGGCGATGTCGTCGGGCGCGACGATATCGCTGCCCATGGCGCTGATCGTCTCCAGATCGCCGGAATTCGGGTCCAGGGCGCTGATCTGGCTGCCCGCCACCTGCGCGACGTAGATCCGCCCGTCGGCGCCGGTGCGAATGCCGTTGGCGCCGAACAACCTGCTCGGTGCGGTGATGCGGTCGAGGGTCCACCCGTCGGCGACGCTCGCCGCGGTCGAGGTGAGGTAGCGCGCCGGTGTAGTCACCGCGAAGCCTCCGTAGTGCTCTGGGAAGTTCTGGGACGAGGAATCACTCGATTCGGTGTCGGCACCGGGTCTCGCCGCGAGACGATAGTGATGTATGACACCTTCTCGTTTGTGGAGAGCGTAGTTCTCCATTTCCGATCATTCAAGTGTTGTTATCATTGACAGGATTGCCGTAGCATGCGCGAGCTACCGACCGTCACCTGCGGTGATGCGGCTTAGGGGAGTACGGGACCGCCGTGGGTGCGGTGTATTTCGCGGTCGGCCCGTTGCCGGCGGCGATGATTCCCGATGTCGGGTGCAGTCTCAGCCTGGTTTCGGCGGCGCTGCTCGTGCGCGGACTGCTCGCGCGGCCGGGATGGCCCCCTTGACAGGCCGGCTGGTCTCACGCTTCGGCGTGCGGACGACCGTGCGGGGCGGTGGCGTGACCAACTCGGGTGCAGGGCTGTACACCGGCCGACGCCCGGCCGGCGCCGACCAGGGAGCGATCAGACCGGATAACCGGATTCGGGTGGGCGCGGGGCGTTTTCGGGTTCGCGCGGCCCCTGGTCCAGCCGGAAGGGCGGGTACTCGTCGCGCATCAGCGACACGTAGGCCCGGACTCGCAGCGTCCACCGATTCATGCCGAGTACGAAGGCGAACAGGCCGTTCGGATAGCGACCGGTGAACAGCAGCGCGATCGCCGCGATCAGCACGAGGATGCCGAGCAGCGGAATCCAGATGACGGCGGTCCCCTCGTCGTCACTGCCCAAATACCGCGAGCTGCCGACGAACGCCCAGACGATCAGATACTGGGGGATCGCCAGCAACCACCATTTGATCAGGACCAGACCCCGGTGCAGCCGCTCGGGATAGTCGACCTCGAGGTCGGCCGGATAGTTCTCGTCCGGCCGCAGACTGAACGGCGGGTACCGGTCGGTGCCGAGTGCCGAGAGCGCGTAGAACCGCACACGCCACGACCAGCGCAGGACACCGACGGTGAAATCGAACAGTCCGCGGGGATAGCGGCCGGTGATCAGGATGGCGAAGAACGCGATGACCGTCACCACCGCATAGGCGATACTCAGGAAGAACAGCACGATGTAGTGCGGGATCGCGAGAATCCACTTGACGATCCACTGCCAGCGCGACAGCGCGGGATCCAGATCGCCGCGCACGCGGACCGGGTAGGGAGATGCCTCGGGTTGCATGTCACGCTCCTCTCGGCGGTCGCGGCCCAGCCGAGCCGCGTCGGATATGCACGATTGTTTCGCATTCACGCTGCGCACAGGGGCAATTCGGGCCGGTGCGGCGTCACCGGGCCGGCACACGCGGCCGTGCCGGGGAATACTCGGCGGCGAGAGTGAGGTTCGGCCTCGTATGAAGATCGGAGTCAACACCTTCCTGACCGATGAGGGCATCGGTCCCCGGGTTCTCGGACCCGCGCTCGAGGAGCGCGGATTCGAATCGCTGTTCCTCGCCGAACATTCCCACATTCCGGCGAGCCGGGAAACGCCGTACCCGGGTGGCGGTGAGCTGCCGCGCGTCTACTACCGCACCTTCGATCCGTTCGTGGCGCTCGCCGCGGTGGCGGTCGTGACCGAACGCCTGGTGCTCGGCACCGGGGTCACCCTGCTGATCCAGCGCGATCCGATCCACACGGCCAAGGAGGTGGCCACCCTCGACCATCTCTCCGGTGGGCGGGTGGTCTTCGGCGTCGGCGTCGGCTGGAACCGCGAGGAGATGGCCGACCACGGCACCGACCCGCGCACGCGCGGAGCCCTGCTCGACGAGCAACTGGCCGCGATCCGGGCGATCTGGACCCAGGATCTGGCCGAATACCACGGCCGCTTCGTCGATTTCGATCCGATCTTCGCCTGGCCGAAGCCGGTGCAGCGTCCGCATCCGCCGATCTTCGTCGGTGGCGGGGAGGTCGCGGCCCGGCGTGCGGTGCGCCTCGGTATCGGCTGGGTGCCCAACGGCGTATCCGACCCGGCGCAGGTGCCGGACCAACTGGCGGCCGTCGGCGACAGCGGCATCCCGATCGCGATCACGCCGGTCGCGCCCGATCCCGCATTGCTGGATGCCTATGCCGAGGCCGGTGTGCAGCGGGTGACCCTGGCACTGCCGACCCTGCCGGAATCGGAATCGCTGCGCGCCCTCGACGAATTCGCGGTCGTCGCCGAGCGCTACCGCGACTGAGGTGTGTTGCCGGGCGGCGCCGTGACGGCATACTCACGGCGCTGCCCGCACCTGTGGAGACGGCGCGTGGCCGATCCGAATGCGCTGCGCCCGTGAGCTTTTCGATCGGTATCTACAGTCTCGCGCGGGGACCCGCGGCGATGGCCTGACGTGCCAGATCAGAGGACGCGTTCACCACACCCGCGTCGTAGCGCTCCAGCACAACGGACTGGGTCGCGCGCAGGTGGGCGCGGGCCAGGCGTTCGGCCTCGGCGTCGTCGCCGTCGGCGATCGCGGTGACCAGGCGGGCGTGCACCCGGGCGGCGTCGTGGGCCTGCGGTTTCGACGGGTACTCACCGCGCCGGGTGAGCGTCTCGGCCCAGGCCTGCTCCTGCGCCGACCACAGGGTGACCAGGCTCGACACCACGCAGCGCACGGTCGCGTTCGGGGTGAAAGCGACCACCAGATCGTGGAATTCGCGGGCGGTGCGGGTGAAGGCGACACCGTCGCCGACCACTTCTTCGCAGGCGTGGATATTGGCCTCGAGCGCCGGGACCACCACCTCCGCGCGATCGGGCCGGCGAGCGCATTCGGCGGCGCACAGCGGTTCGAGCATCTGCAAGGCGGCGGCCAGATCGCCGAGGGTGACCCGCGCCCCTTGCAGCGCCAGACCCAGGTGATAGGCGGCGGAGGATTCGTCGGGCCGGTGGACCTCCGCGCCGCCGACATTGCCGCGCCGCACGGTGACCAGTCCCTCGGTCTCGAGGATGCGCAGCGATTCCCGGATCGAGGGATAGCTGACGCCGAATTCCTTCACCAGCTGGTCCTGGGTGGGCAGGCGATAGTCGTCGTCGCCGGACAGGATGCGGGTGCGCAGCTCGGAGGCGACCGTTTCGGCGATGCGGCGCTGCGGAATCCGCCCGCGACGCGCGGTGGTCACGCGGGCTGCCTTTGGTCCATGCACGGATTCTAACCAGCTGGTGCTGACCATTCAAATATTGCTATCCTTATGAGGATTGACGTACCGTCGTGTGATGGACTTCACGATGGGGGAGGCCGCCGACGCGCTGCGAGATGAATTGCGGGGCTTGGTGTCCCAGCACGTCCCCGCCGATTTCCTGGGCGCCTTCACCGACGATCCGGCAGATCTCGCGGTCGCGCAGCGTTTCTGCGGAGTTCTGGCCGAGCGCGGGCTCCTGTGCGCGGCGTGGCCCCGGGAATTCGGCGGGCGCGGCGGATCGGTGTGGGAGCAGACGGTGGTCCGCGAGGAGATGTGGGCCCATCACGAGCCGCGCGGCGCCCAGTACATGGGGGTCAACTGGGTGGGGCCGGCGCTGATGCGGCACGGCACCCCACAACAGCGGCGCACCCACCTGCCGCCCATAGCGCGCGGCGAGGTGATCTGGTGTCAGGGATTCAGCGAACCCGAGGCGGGGTCGGACCTGGCCTCGCTGCGCACCACCGCCCGCCGCGACGGCGACGGCTGGCTGGTCAGCGGCCAGAAGATCTGGACCTCCTACGCCACCATGGCGCAGTGGTGTTTCCTGTTGGCGCGCACGGCCACCGGTGAACGCAAGCAGCAGGGGCTGACCATCTTCCTGGTGCCGATGACCGCGCCGGGGGTCCAGGTCCGGCCGATCCGGGCCATGATGGGGCCGCATCATCTGAACGAGGTCTTCTTCGACGAGTTGCGGGTCACCGAGGCCGATGTGCTCGGCACGGTCGGCGACGGCTGGAAGGTCGTGCAGGAGGTGCTGGCCTTCGAACGCGTCGGCATCGCCCGCTATGCCCGGTGTGAGCGACTGCTGCGTGCGGCGCCGGAGGTGCTGGGCGATCGCTGGGCGGAGGTGCCGGCCGAATTGCGCGGGCGCTGGGCGCGCATGCTGGTGCACTGCCGCCGCGCGCGGTTGCTGGCCTACCGGGTGGTCGCCATGCAGCACGAGGACCGGGTGGCGCCCGGCGACGCCGCCGCCTATCGGATCGCGGTCACGCGGCTCGACCAGGACAGTGCCGAAGTTCTCACCGAACTGGCCGATCAGCTCGACACCGCACCGGATGCGCAGCGCGAGAGCTGGTTTCGCCGTGCTGTCGCCGATCATTGGCGGTATTCGCAGGCCGCGACCATCGCCTCGGGAAGTATCGAAATGCAGCGGCTGTTGTTGTCGCGGGCACTGCTGGGGGCGTCGTGAACATCGATTTGAGCCGGGAGGCCGCCGACTACGGCCGGGAGGCGAGCCGTGCCTTCGAGGCCGCGGGCGGGGATCGGCTGATCCAGGACGCCGAGGCCCATCCGTCCCGTCGTGCGCAGCTCGTCGCGCCCGTGCTGGCCGGACTCGGTGTGTGGGAGCTGGATCCGCGTCGCGACCGCGACGATCTGGAGGCCGCCGGGGCGCTGTGCCGCAGTGCCGGCTACTGGGCGCTGCCGTATCCGCTGGCCGAACGGCTGGCACGGCCGCTCGACGCCGACGCCGACGGTCTGGTGGTGGTCACCGAATCGCGTCCTCGCGGCGCGGTCGCCGAGCTGGACGTGTGGTGGGCGGCAGTCACGGTGGAGGGCAAGCTCTTCCAGGCGCGGGCGCGGCCCGACGGTGCGTTGCCACGGACCTCCGCCTTCGTGACACCCTTGGCGCTGACCTCGGTCGGGGCGGCCGGCAGCGCGGATGCGGCCCTCGCGCTGACACTGAGCTGCTGGACGCTGCTGGGCATGCTGGACCGCGCCATCGATCTCACCCGCTCCCACGTCCTGATGCGCACCCAGTTCGGACAGCCGCTCGCGAAATTCCAGGGCGTGCAGTTTCAGCTCACCGACGCCGAGGTCGAACGCAGTGGGGTGGACGTCCTCGCGAAATACGCCTTGTGGAGCGTCCAGTGCGGCGGGGAGGATGCTCTCGGCGACGCGCTCGCGGCGCGGGTGGCCGCGCTCGATGCCGCGGAAACCGTCTTCCGGGTCGCCCACCAGCTGCACGGGGCCGTCGGCTTCTGCGACGAATCGCCGCTGTCGTGGTTGTCGCGCTACAGCCTGCCGCTGCGCCGGCTGCCGTGGGCGAGTTCCGGTACCCGCGATCGACTGACCCGCCATCTCGGCACGCGGGGACTGCCCGGGCCGTTCGACGGCGAGGAGGCAGTCGATGCGACATGGCAGTGAGTGCAACTGTGCGTCGAATGCGAAAGTGCGGTAAGTGCCTGTGACGGACGATATTCCGAGCCGCGATATCGCGAACTACGACCTGCCCGACGTGCTGACCGTGACGGGCAGCGGGCCGGTCCGGACGGTGACCATCAACCGTCCCGGCGAATTGAACGCCGTGAACGAACCGCTGCACTGGGCACTGGCCAATGTGTGGCGACAGCTGGCGGCCGACACCGCGGCGAAGGTCGTCGTCGTCACCGGCGCCGGGCGGGCCTTCAGCGCGGGTGGCGATCTGGACTGGATCACCTCCTTCCTCGACGATCCGGTGGCGCGGGAGGAAAGCCTGCGCGAAGGTGCGCAGATCATCGAGGAGATGTTGCGGTTCCCGCTGCCGGTGATCGCCGCGGTCAACGGCCCAGCCATGGGACTGGGCGCGAGCGTGGCCGTCCTGTCGGATGTGGTGTTGATGTCGCGCAGCGCGTATCTGGCCGATCCGCATGTGAGCGTGGGGCTGGTCGCCGGTGACGGGGGCGCGGCCTTCTGGCCGCTGCTCACCCCGCTGCTGCGCTCGCGCGTCTACCTCTACACCGGCGACCGCATCGACGCCCCGACCGCCGTCGACCTGGGATTGGCCACCTCGGTCTCCGAACCGGAGAACCTGCTGGACGACGCGTCGCGGCTGGCGCAGCGGCTCGCCGCGCAACCGGCGCCGGCGCTGCGAGCCACCAAGCGCGTGGCGAATATGTATCTGTCGCAGGCGCTCTCCGGTGCGATGCAGGCCGGATTCGCCGCCGAATCGGTCACCATGTGCTCACCCGAACATCGTGAACGGCTGCTGGCGCTGCGGCGCGCGGCGGCCCGGAGGTAGCCGATGGAGGCAGCGGCCGAATTCCGGGAGCAGGTGCGGCACTGGTGTGCGGCGAATATCCCGCCCGACTGGCGGGCGCGCCAGACCGGCGCCACCGACGCGGAATTCGTCGAATTTCAGCGGGAGTGGTTCCAGCGCCTGCGTGCCGCGGGCTTCGCGGTGCCGCACTGGCCGGGCGAGTGGGGCGGCGGCATGCCGGTCGCACAGCAGGCGGTGCTGTACTCCGAACTCGCCGCGCACGACGCGCCGCGGCTGGTGCTGGCGTTCGTCTCGATCCATCATGCGGCCGCGACGCTGCTGGCCGCGGGTACCGCCGCGCAACGCGAGCGGCATCTGCCCGCGATTCTGGACGGGGAGATCTGGTGTCAGGGCTTCTCCGAACCGGACGCCGGATCGGATATGGCGGCCTTGCGCACCTCCGCCCGCCGCCGCGGCGACAGCTACGTGGTCAACGGCCGCAAACTCTGGGCCAGCGGCGCGGCGTTCGCGGACTGGTGCCTGCTACTGGCCCGCACCGACCCGAAAGCTCCGCAGCGGCACGGTATTTCGTACTTCCTGCTCGATATGCGCTCGCCCGGAGTGGACGTGCGACCGATCCGGCAGGCCACCGGGGAGTGGCATTTCTGCGAGATCGTCCTCGACGACGTCGAGATTCCGGCGGCGAATCTCATCGGTCCCGAGCATGAGGGCTGGCAGGTGGCGCAGCGAACACTGGGCACCGAACGCGGGTTGACGATGCTCGAGCTGGCGGAACGGCTGGCGCACGGCGGTTTCCGGCGACTGGTCCAACTGTGCGCGCGACCGCGCCCCGGCGGCGGGTGTGCGCTGGACGATCCAGCGGTCGCCGACCGGGTGGCGCAGCTGGAAACCGAACTGACCGGCCTGCGGGGAATGTGCGCGGATCTGGTCGCGGCCGAGCGGCCCGGCCCGGCCGACGCCTCGATCGTGAAGCTGTACTACAGCGAACTGCTGCAGCGGATGACGGACTTCGGGACGGAGGTGGCCGGCGTGAGCGCCCATACGGTGCTGCGCAAACCGCGATCCAGCGGGTGGGAGTCGGGGGCCTGGATGCTCGATTTCCTCGGCTCGTGGGAGTGGACCATTCCCGGCGGCACCAGCGAGATCCAGCGCACCATCATCGGGGAACGCGGACTCGGCCTGCCCCGGGAACCGGTGGTGCCGCGATGACCGGACAGCTGTCGGAGCCGGTGACCGGCTTCGCGGAATTGCACGACGACCTGCGCGCGGTGGCACGGCGCGTACTCGGCGCGACCGCACCGGGCGAGCCACAGGACTGGACGCCGATCGCGGCCTCGGGGTGGCCGGGTCTCGAGGTGGCCCCCGAATTCGACGGTGCCGCCGCGACATTCGCCGAAGTGGCGGTGGTGCTGCGGGAAATGGGCCGCGCCCTCACCCGCAGCCCCTACGCCTCGATGGCGGTGCTGGCGCTGCCCGCGCTCGCCGCGGCGGCGCCGGGCGCCGCACGCGACCGGCTGTTGCGCGCGGCGGCCGACGGCGCGGCCGTGCCGATCGTGGTCGCGGGCGGGGAAGCCGCGCCGCCGTGGGGCGGGGCCGGCGGGTTCGCGCCGTTCCGGCTGGAGCGGCGCGACAACGCGATATACATCTGCGGTGCAACAGAATTCGTCGCCGACACCACCGTAGCGACCACCTTGTTGATTCCGGCGGCGGAACCGGACGGATCGACGGTTCTGGTGGCGGTATCACCCGGCGCACCCGGTATCGCGGTCGCCGAGCAGCCGATTCTCGACGGGACCCGCAGCGTCGGTGCGGTGCGCGCCGAGGACGCCCGCATCGGGGCGGAATCGGTGTGGCGCTGGGCCGATGCCGACCCGCTCCGAGCGCTGTTCGAGCGGGCCGCGCTGGCCACCGCCATCGACAGCGTCGGACTCGCCGAGGCGGCGCTGGACGCCACCGTCACCCATGTGCGCACCCGCGAACAATTCGGCCGCCCCGTCGGCTCGTTCCAGGCGGTGAAACACGCGTGCGCCGATATGCTCGTTGCCGTGCGCGTCGCCGGCCGGCTCGTCGACGACGCCATGGCCGCACATGTGCTGGGCGCCGCGGATGCGTGGATCGCGATCGCCCGAGCCAAATCCCACGCCTGTGCCGCCGCCGTCGACATCGCCGGAAAGGCCATGCAACTGCACGGCGGAATGGGATACACCTGGGAGAGCGGCATCCACCGCTACCTGGAACGCGCCACCCTCAACCGCGCGCTGTTCGGATCTCCGGCCGACCATCGGGCGCACCTCGCCCGCCGCTACCGGGATCCGGGCTTCACACCCTGAGGAGTGACTGCGGGTCAGCGGGCGGTCCACCCACCGTCGACGACGATGGTCTGGCCCGTCACGTAGCCCGCGGCGTCACCGGCCAGCCAGGCGACCGCGCCCACCACGTCCTCCGGTGTGCCGTGGCGCGGCAGGGGAGTGTTGCGGCGGAGGTATTCGCGGGGACGCTCGTTGTCGTAGAGCGGGGCGGTGATCTCGCTGCGGAAGAAGCCCGGCGCGACCGTGTTCACCCGGATGGAGTGGCGGGCCCACTGGACCGCCAATTCGGCTGTCAGACCGGACAATCCGGCCTTGCTGGCGGCGTAGGACGCCTGCGGGATGCCGGGGATGCCCACCCGGCCGCTGATCGAGGAGATGTTGACGATACTGCCGCGGCCGACCGCGCGCATATGCTCGAACACCGCCTGCGACAGCAGCAGCGGTGCGGCCAGATTCAGCTCCAGGGTGGACCGGATGGCGGGCAGCGGTTCGGCTTCCGCGCGTTCCTCGGTGAACATGGTGCCCGCCGCGTTGACCAGTATTTCCGGTGGACCGAGCCCGGCGGCCGTGGCCTCGGCGATGGCGCCGACCCGTTCCAGCTCCGACAGGTCGGCGGTGACGGCGAGGCCGTCGATCTCCTCGGCCAGTTCCTGCAGCCGATCACCCCGGCGCGCCACCACCGCTACCCGCGCGCCGAGTCCGGCGAGGGTGCGGGCCACGGCTGCCCCCAGGCCCGTCGACGCGCCGGTCACGATCGCGACCCGGCCCTTCAGGTCGAAGACGTCCGCCCCGCCGGAGTTGTGCTGTCCGGTCACCGCGTATTTCCTTTCGCCGCAGCAGGTTTCATGAGGTGCGCCGGACGTTCACGACGGTTCCCCGAGCCCTGCGGTCACCAGCGCCGCGAGTTCGGTGCGCTGGATCTTGCCCATCGCATTCACCGGCAGCGCCGGCACCCGAACCCAGCGCTCGGGCACCTTGTAGCTCGCGAGTTCGCGCCGGCACCAGGCCGTGAGCGCATCGAAATCCAGTGCCGGGCCGGAACTTTCGACGACAGCAGCGACGCGCTGGCCGAGCCGTTCGTCGGGTATCCCGCAGACCGCGGCCGCGGCCACTCCCGGATGTCCGGTGATGACGCGTTCCACCTCGAGCGGATAGACGTTCGCGCCGCCCCGGATGATCACCAGCTTCTTGCGGTCGATCACCCGCAGCCAGCCCTGCTCGTCCACGGTTCCGATATCGCCGGTCGGCAGCGGCGGCGGTTCGCCCGGACGTACCCGGCCGTCGGACCAATAGCCCAGCATCGGAGCCCATCGGCCCGCCCACGGCCCGGCCGGTGCGGAGGCCAGCCGGAGTTCACCCGGTTCACCGGCGGGCAGGCGGCGGCCCTCGTCGTCGTAGGCGGCGACGTCGAATTGCGGTGTCACCCTGCCGCTCGTACCCGGCCGCCACGCCGATCCGGGTGGGTCGATCGACACCACGGTCGGCGCCTCGGTGAGCCCGTAGGTGACCCGCGGAATCAGACCGTGCGCCTCGGCGAAGGCGTCGCGCACGGCGTCGGAGGTGTCGCCGCCGCCGCTCCACACCTCACGCAGCGAGCTCAGATCGGCGCTGCGGCGGGCCAGGTCGTAGAGCTGGGCGGGCGCTCCGTTCCACACCGTAACCCGATGCGCGGCAATCCATTCCGCCACGCCCTCGGCGTCGCGGCGATTCATGATCACCGCGGTCCCGCCCGCCTGCGCGGTGGTGAGAGTGGACAGGATCATCATGTTGAGAATGGTCAGGGCGAAACTGTCACCGCGGCGCAGATCCGGCCCCCAGCCGCGGGTCGCGACCGTGACCGCACCCGGCAGCAGCATTCCGCGCTGGGAATGCACGACCGCCTTGGGAACGCCGGAGGTGCCGCTGGTGAAGGCGATCCCGGCCGGCGCGTCGGGATCGGTCTCGACCCGTGGTGCCGGATCCGCCGCACGGAGCAGCCCGGCCCACCGGTCGGGATCGACCGCCCGTGCGACCCGCGCGTCGAATCGCGGCCCCGCCAGGACGACCGACGGCTCCACCAGATCGCACAGCAGTTGCTGTTCGGATTCCGCGGACGCCTCGCCGATTCCCGCCCATACCGCGCCGATCCGCTGCGCGCCGTGAAAGGCCGCCACGATGGGCAGGTCGTTGGGCAGACACGCCGCGACCCGATCGCCCGGGCGCACCCCCAGATGCCACAGCGCACCGGCCGCACGCGCCGCCGCGGCGTCGAGTTCGGCATACGTCCACGCCCCCGATGCCGCTTCGATCGCGGTGGCGTCGGGGCGGGTGGCCAGCACCGGATCGAGGATCGTGGCCACCGATGCGGGAATCCGCACGCCGTTGTTGTCACTGCCCACCGAACCTTGATATCACTATCCTTGTAAAGATTCATCAGATAGCCTGAAGATGTTGCCCCAGAGGCCCGTTCGCGACTCCGCGGCCGGTGGGCCTCGATTCAGCGTGCCCGGACGCCGTCGTCGCACCCGTCCGGGGCCGGTCGTCGTGCGGGGAGTGTCGAGCGAGGAGGCACCGATCATGCAGCCGTCGAACACCGCCGCCGGTCCGCTGGCGGGAGTGCGGGTCATCGACCTGACCGCCATGGTCATGGGCCCGTACTGCACTCAGATCATGGCCGATATGGGCGCGGAGGTGATCAAGGTCGAGCCGCCCGCCGGGGACAACACCCGCTACATCTCCGCCGGGCCGGAACCCGGCATGGGCGGGGTGTTCGTCAACGTCAACCGCGGTAAGCGCAGCGTGGTGCTGGATCTGCGCACCGAGCCCGGCAAGGCGGCGCTGCGCGACCTGATCCGCGGTGGCGACGTCTTCATCCATTCGATGCGCGGGCGGGCGATCGCGGCGCTGGGCTTCGACTATCCCGCGGTGGCGGCACTGAACCCGGCGATCGTCTACACCAACTGCTACGGCTACGGCCGCCGCGGCCCGGCCGCGGACCGCACCGCCTACGACGACACCGTCCAGGCCGAATGCGGACTGCCCTATGTGCAACAGCGCCTGACCGGCAACACCGCGTACGTCGGCACCATCATGGCCGACAAGGTGGCCGGCCTGACCGCCCTGTACGCGACGGTCATGGCGCTGTTCCACCGGGAACGCACCGGCGAGGGCCAAGAGGTCGAGGTCGCCATGTTCGAGACGATGGCGGCGTTCATGCTCGTGGAGCACGCCGCGGGCGCGCTGTTCGAACCGGCGCTCGCGCCGCCGGGATATCCCCGTGCGCTCACGCCCGACCGCAAGCCCTACCGCACCGCCGACGGATATCTCGCGGCGCTGGTCTACAACGACAAACAGTGGAACGCGTTCGTCGACGCGGTGCGCCCGCCCTGGGCCACATCCGAATTCGCCACCCTGGCGCAGCGCGCGGCGCGGATCGACGAGGTCTACGCCCTGCTGGCCGACACGTTCCGGGAACGCACGACACAGCAGTGGCTGGAGCTGCTCGGTGCGCTCGACATCCCCGCCGCGCCGGTGAATTCGCTGGAGGCGCTGTTCCACAATCCGCATCTCGAGGCGGTCGGCTTCTTCGAAACCGTCGATACGCCGAACGGTCCGGTGCGGTTCCCGGGGCCGCCCGCGTGGTTCTCCCGCACGCCCGGTCGCGTGGCCGGGCCGGCGCCGCGGCTGGGTGCGCACACCGCCGAACTCGTGGGCGATCGGGACAGCGGTTTCGCGCGCGCCGGTGAAAGCGGCGGCGCCGCATGACGGTCGTGCGCGATCCCGCGGATCTGGATCTGAGCGAATTCCTCCGGCCCGGCGACCATCTCGTGATCGGGCAGGCCTGCGGCGAACCGCCGACGCTGGTCGAAGCGCTGTTGCGGCAGGCCGCGGGCATCGGCGGGCTGAGCGCCTTCATCGCCACCAGCTTCTCCGGATCGTTCACCCCGGCCGCCACCGCGGGCCTGCGAATGTGCAGTATGGGCGCGATCGGCGCGCTGCGCGGCCTCACCGCCGCGCATGCGCTG
The DNA here is from genome assembly GCF_000720265.1 of Nocardia sp. NRRL WC-3656. Classification (NCBI taxonomy): domain Bacteria; kingdom Bacillati; phylum Actinomycetota; class Actinomycetes; order Mycobacteriales; family Nocardiaceae; genus Nocardia; species Nocardia sp. NRRL WC-3656. The sequence continues at coordinate 32,103 of NZ_JOJF01000023.1, forward strand.
GAGGTGATCGCCTGCCATGTGGGGCAGATCGGGCCGATGCTCGAATCCGGTGCGCTGCACTGCGATTGCGCCTTCGTTCAGGTCGCACCCGCCGACCGGCACGGCGACCACAGCCTCGGGCTGGTGAGCGACCATGTCGCCGCGGCGGTGCGCGCCGCGCGGGTGGTGGTCGCCGAGATCAACGAACAGGTGCCGTGGACCTACGGCGAATCGATTCCCGGCAGCGCGATCGACTACGCCGTCGAGGTCTCGCGACCACCGGTCACCGTCGCCCCGCCGCGGATCGGGGCCGTCGACGAGGCGATCGCCCGGCATGCGGCCGCCTACATCGGCGACGGCGCCGTGGTGCAGACCGGCATCGGCGCGGTGCCCGACGCGCTGTTCCGGATGCTGAGCGACCGGGTGGATCTCGGCGTCCATTCCGGGATGGTGGGCGACGGCCTGGTGGATCTGGTCGAGGCGGGCGCGATCACCAACGCGCGCAAGCCCATCGACACCGGCGTCTCGGTGACGGGTGCGCTCATCGGCACCCGCCGGCTCTACGATTTCGCCGATCGCAACCCGTCGATCCGCATGTGCCCGGCCACCTATACCCACGATGCCGCGGTGCTGGCCCGGCTCGACGATCTGGTGTCGATCAATTCCGCGGTGGAGGTCGACCTCACCGGACAGGTCAACGCCGAACAGCACGGAACCGCATATCTCGGTGGCACCGGCGGGCAGGTCGATTTCGTGCGCGGCGCGGCCCGCGCCCGCGGTGGGCACGCCATCATCGCACTGCCCGCCACCGCGAAGGGCGGCACCGTGAGCCGGATCAGCGCCACTCTGTCGGGTCCGGTCACCACCGCACGCAGCGAAACCGACATCGTCGTCACCGAATTCGGCGCGGCCGAGCTCGCGGGGCGCACGCTCGCCGAGCGGGCGCGCCGGTTGACCGCGATCGCCCATCCCGATTTCCGCGAAGACCTGGAACGGGCCGCGGCCGAGATCACGAAGCGAGGATTCTGAATGGCCGGCACACCCGCGACCGATGCGCCCGGCGGCGAGGCGGTGCTGTTCGACGCCCGCGCCGACGGCATCGCCGTCATCACCCTGAACCGCCCCGCCACCCGCAATTGCCTGGACGCCGACATCCGTGCGGGGCTGTTCGCCGCCTGGGACCGTTTCGAACACGACGCGGCGCTGCGGATCGCGATCCTCACCGGCGCGGGGGACAAGGCCTTCTGCGCCGGCGGTGATCTGAAGGAGATGGTCGCCACCGGGATGCAGGTGCCACCACGTGACATGTACCCGCTGCCGTACGACACCGTCGAGTTGTCGAAACCGACCATCGCCGCGGTGAACGGCGCCGCGTTCGCCGGCGGATGGATGATCGCGCAGGCCTGCGATCTGTGCGTCGCGGCGACGACCGCGCGTTTCGCGGTCACCGAGGTGAAGGTCGGCCGCAGTTCCCCGTGGGCGGCGCCGCTGATCCACATGATCCCGCAGCGCGTCATGATGGAGCTGCTCTTGACCGGCGCCCCCATCGACGCGCGGCGAGCCTACGAGATCGGCCTGGTCAATCGCCTCGCCGAACCCGAACGACTGCTGGACACCGCGATCGAGCTGGCTCGCGAAATCCTCAGCGGCGCACCGCTTTCGGTTCGCGCCGCCCGCGAGACGGTTATGCTCGCCACCGAGATGGGCCGTTCGGCGGCCCTGCAGGCGGCCCGCGCGGCCAGTGAACGCTGCTATCACAGCGAGGATGCGCAGGAGGGCCCGGCGGCCTTCGCCGCGCGCCGGGCACCGGTGTGGAAGGGGCGTTGACCGATGCCGGGCGGGTCGTGTCATGCGCCTGCCGCGTCGGATGTGACCTGCGGCAAAAGTCGGCACAAATGAGACCCTTGTCACACAGGCCAAACCGACCTACTGTGTGTTCAGTAGGTTGCTTCGACCAAAGGAGTTCGGTGTCCGGTCAGCGACGGCCAGCCAACGTTCGGGCCTACGACACGCTGCTCGCCAAGGGGGAGGAGCGCAAGCTGCGCATCCTCGCCGTGGCGCAGCGGATGCTCGCCCGCAACGGGTGGCGGTCGACCACGCTCGCGCAGATCGCCCGGGAGGCCGGAGTCACCCCGGCCGGGCTGCTGCACCACTTCGAATCGAAGGATCAACTGCTGCACGCGGTCCTGGAGGCCCGCGACACCGACGACGAACTGCATGCGGATCTGGAAGGTGAACTGCCCGAACAGATCGCCGGTGTCGCCGATCGCTTCCGCCGCGCACCCGATCTGATCGGCATGTACGCCGTGCTGCTGATCGAGAATCTGGAACCCGATGCGCCGCTGCACGATCGCCTGCTCGATCGCTACCGCGCGGCGACCGATCAGGTTGCCGACAGTATCCGGCGCGGACAGCGCTGCGGGCGCTACAGCGCCGATGTGGACCCTGCCGTCAAGGCTGTGGAGATAGTCGCTTTTCTCAATGGAATGGAAACGTCATGGCTGCTCGATCCCTCGATTCCACTGACCAAGGTGTTCCAGGAGTACGCTCGGTCGCTCGAACGCGAGCTGACGCGCAGCGACGTCCATTGAGGTACCGGCTGGGTGTGGTGGCGCCGACGGTGACCGAGGTGGTGCGCTGCGCCGGCGGCTGGCTGTTCGATCGCGGGATGGCGGGCTGGGAGGTCACCGTCATCGTCAACGATCCCACCCACGCCCGCGCGCTCGAGATTCTCGGCGCCGTGGTACTCGATATGGAGGATTCGCTGTCCTCGCCCGTCCACAGCCCGCACCCACACGCGGTGGCGCTGGCCGGCGAACTGTTCGAAACCGATCACCGCATTCGCTGCGGCGTCCTCGACACACTCGACCGCGGACTGTCCGAGGTCACGCTGCTCGGCGAGTTCTGTCCCGACGAACTCGACTGCCGGGTCGATACCGTGCAGCACCGATTGAGTGTCGCCGCACGGGCTTTCAAGCGCCAGGCCCTCGCCGCCGCGGGGATACCGGCCACCTCGGTGGCTCCGCTGGAGACCTTCCGCAGCGGAGCGCCGGTGTGGGCGCCGCCGGTGGATCTGGTGCCGGTGGCGGGTTAACCGCCCGCCCTGTCGCCGCCCTCGTCGATGTCGATGACGACCTTTCCGACCGCGTGCCCGTCGGCGACCAGCCGGAGGGCCGCGGCGGAGTCGGACAGCGCGAACCGGGCGCCGATATGCGGGCGCAGGCCGTCGGCCAGCAGTCGGCCGAGTTCGCGCTCGTTGCGATCGAATTCGGCCCGATCGATATCCTGGAACTGGAAGCCGAGCACGTGAATGCCCTTGACCAGCACCAGATTCAGCGGAATCCGGGGAACCGTGCCGGAGGCATAACCGACCGTGACGAAACGCCCGCCGCGGCGCAACGACCGCAGCGCCGGTTCGCTGAGCTCGCCGCCGACCGGATCGATGACCGCATCCGCGCCCCCCGGCAGCGCGGCACGTAACCCGTCGCGCAGATTCCCACCGCGGTGCTCGATCAGATGCGCGGCCCCGAGAGATCTCGCCACCTCGAGTTTGGCGGGGGAGGAGGCCACCGCGGTCACCGACAGCCGGAGCCGGGCACCGAGCGCGACCGCCGCCGACCCGACGCCACCCCCGGCGCCGAGCACGATCAGCTCCGCACCCGCCGACACCCGCGCTACCGACCGAATGCAGTGGTACGCAGTGCGATACGTGACACCGAAGGCGGCCGCGTCGGCGAAATCGACGCCGTCGGGAACGCGCGTCAGCTTGCCGGCCGGGACCGTGATCTGTTCGGCGAACGCGCCGTGCAGGCCGGTGCCGCACACGCGATCGCCGATCGCGATCGGCCCGCAGCCGGGACCGAGTGCGACGACCTCGCCGGCGAATTCGCTGCCCGGGACGAACGGTGGGGGCACGCTGATCTGATACTCGTTCGCCACGAGCAGGACATCGGGAAAGTTGACCGCGGCGGCGTGCACCCGCACCCGGGCCTCACCGGTGACCGGTTCGGGAACCGGCCGCTCCTCGATGCGGACCACCTCCGGTGGCCCGTACTCCGGGCACACCGCCGCGCGCATCCGGCTCACTTGCCCTGCCAGCGGGGTGTGCGGCGTTCCAGGAATGCGCGGGCGCCCTCCGTGGCGTCGGCGCTGGCGAAAACCGCGGTCTGCCAATGCTTCAGGCGTTCGGTGGCCGCGGCGTCGTCGGTGACCGCGAGGCGGGCGAGTTCCTTGGAGGCCGCCAAGCCGAGCGGTGCGTTGGCGGCGACAGTGGTCGCGAGGGCAACCGCGGTGTCGAGAACGTCCGCCGGTGCGGCTACCGCGTTCACCAGACCGATCCGTTCGGCGCGCTCGGCATCGATGAGCTGTCCGGTCAGCAGCAATTCGAGAGCGATGCCGAGGGGAATGCGCGTGCCGATACCGGTGCCACCGCCCGCGGCGAAAAGTCCACGCTTCACCTCGGGGAGCCCGAACTTCGCTGCCGCGGAGGCCACGATCACATCGCAGCCCATGAGCAGTTCCAGGCCGCCGCCCACCGCGGTGGCATTGGCGGCGCCGATGACCGGAACCGGCGTGCGGCCCGAAGCCATGCGGGCGTAGGCCTCGAGAGCGCTGCGTTCCTCGGGTGACGCCGCGTGTGTGCCGGAGCCGTCGGAGAATTCGCGCAGATCCATCCCGGCACAGAACGCGCGGTCGCCGGTACCGGTGAGCACCAGTGCGCGGATCTCCGGATCGGTTTCGGCGGTCAGCACCGCCGCGCCGAGACCGCGTAATACGCTGCCGTTGAGTGCGTTTCGCGCATCGGGACGGTTGATCCGCGCGATCAGCACCGCGTCGCGGCGCTCGACGACGACCTGGTCGGTGGATTCGGTGGTGCTCATCGGTACTCCGTACTCTCGGCGAGGTCGGCGGCCTCGCGCATCAACTTCGGCACGATCGGGCCGAAGGACTGCAATTTGACGTCGTCTCCGGCGCGCTGGAAACCGCGTTCCAGCACGATCGCCAGCTTCCATTTCGCCAGGATCAGGTAGTAGTCGAGGTCGTCGACCTGGCGGCCGGACACGTCCGCGTAGTGCGCGACCAGCTGGTCGCGCGACGGCATACCGCGCAGATCCACATAACTCACCCCCGCGGCCTCCGGTGCGGAGGTGTCCTCCGGCCAACTCTGCACCATCCAGGCGAGATCGAGTTTCGGATCGCCCACCGTTCCCATCTCCCAGTCGACCAGCGCCGCCAGCCGGGCGGGGGCGCCGTGTTCGAACATGACGTTGGCGAACTGGTAGTCACCGTGCATGAGGCCCGGGATGTAGTCGAGAGGCCGGTGCGCGCGCAGCCATGCGGTGGCCTCGGCCATCCCGTCGAGGTCGCGGCCGCGGTGGCGGGCGAAGAAGTCGGTCCAGCGCTGGACCTGCCGTTCGTGGAAGCCGTCGGGGCGGCCCAGATCCTGTAATCCCTTGGCGCGCCAGTCGACTCGCGACAGCAGGGCGATACCTTCGGCGAGCCGGTAGGCCAGGCCGGCCCGGGCGCCGAGGTCGGTGTCGAACGGCGCCGGCCAGCGTTTGCTGTCCATCGGCGACCAGCCGTCCACATAGCCCATCAGGTAGAAGGTGCGGCCCAGTACGGAATGGTCGGTGCAGACCGCGACGGCGGGCGTATGCGGCACGTCGGTGCCCTCGAGGGCAGCGGTGATCCGCCACTCCCGCTCGATCCCGGCGTCGCGTTCGGGTGGTGCGCCGGCGGGCGGGATGCGCAGGACGCAGCGATGGTCGCCGCGATCGATCAGATAGATCTCGTTCTGGGTGCCGCCGGAGAGGAACCGGGCCTGCGCCGGTTCGCCGCGGCCGGGCAGGTCGCGGGCGTCCATCCACTCGGCGAGGCGGGCGGTGTCGATCACTGGTTACCTACTTCGTGTTCGAGATAGTCGGCGAATTTCGCGCGCGCGGCGTCGAGCTTCTTCGGAATCCACTGGCTCGGCCACAGATCCTCGCTCGGGCGGTACTCGCGCAGTACCTGTTTGGCGACGGTGCCCTTGTGCACCTCGGTGGGCCCGTCGGCCAGCCCCATCACCCCGGCGCCGTGGATCATGGTGAAGAACGGCATCTCGTTGGTGACCCCGAGCGCACCGTGCACCTGCATCGCGCGCCAGGCGATGTCGTGCAGCACGGTCGGCATCACGACCTTCACCGCGGCGATGTCCTTGCGCACCTTGCGGTAGTCGTTGTATTTGTCGATCTCCCACGCGGTGTAGAGCACGAACAGCCGGAACTGTTGCAGCTGGGCGTAGGAATCGGCGATATAGCCCTGCACGAACTGTTTGTCCGACAACCGGCTGCCCGCCGTTTCGCGGCTCAGTGCCCGCTCGCACATCATGTCCAGGGCGCTGCGGGCCAGTCCGATGGTGCGCATGGCGTGATGGATGCGGCCACCGCCGAGCCGGGTCTGCGCGATGGCGAACGCCTGTCCGGCGCCGCCCAGCAGTGCCGAATCCGGCACGCGCACATTGTCGTAGTGGATCAGCGCGTGCGCGCCGCCGTCGAGCGGCTCGCCGTAGAGCCCGACATTGCGTTCGATGCGAACACCGGGAGTGTCGGTCGGAACCAGGAACATCGACATGCCTTGGTAGGCACTGACATTCGGATCGGTCACCACCATGACGATGAGAAAGGCTGCGGTGGCCGCGTTGGAGGAGAAGAACTTCCAGCCGTTGATGATCCAGTCGTCGCCGTCGCGCACGGCGGAGGTGGTGAACCGGGTCGGGTCGGCGCCGGCCTGCGGTTCGGTCATCGAATAGCTGGAGAACAGGTCACCCGCGAGCAGCGGCCGCAGGTAGCGCCGCTTCTGCTCCTCGGTGCCGAAATGCGCGATGATCTCGGCGTTGCCGGTATCGGGCGCCTGGCATCCGAAGATCACCGGCGCCCACGACGACCGCCCCAGAATCTCGTTCAGCAGCGCCAGTTTCAGCTGCCCGTAGCCCTGCCCGCCGAGATCGGGGCCCAGATGCGTGGCCCACAGCCCCTGGTCGCGCACCTGCTGTTTGAGCGGATCGAGCACGGCGCGGCGGGCCGGGTCCGGCGGCACGAACTGCTCGTGCGGCCAGATCAGGTCGAGCGGTTCGACCTCCTCGCGGACGAACGCATCGGCCCAGTCCAGCTTCCGCTGGAACTGCGGATCGGTCTCGAAGTCCCACGCCATTGCGCCTCCTCCCATTCGATGGAAATATAGTTCTCGTGATGAAGAATAACATTCTTGGCATGGCGACTGTCATTTCGGCGAGCGGGAACGGATGAGGGCGGCGCCGGGTGACGAACGACAGAACGAAGGTGATCGAGGATGACAGCGGTAGGGCTGGTGACCGGCGCGGGACGCGGGATGGGCCTGGAATGTGCCCGCGCGCTGGCGCAACGGGTGGATGTGCTGGTACTGGCCGATCGGGACGAGGCGGGTGCGGCCGCGGCCGCGCAGCAGCTGACGTCCGGGCATACCCGGGCCGAGGCGTTCGTGGTCGACGTCGCCGATCGCGAGCGGGTCTCGGAACTGGCGGAATATGTCGGCGGCCGAGGGCAATTGCGTGCCGTCGCGCATGCGGCGGGGATCTCGCCCACGATGGCGGACTGGCGCCGCATCTTCACCGTGGACCTGATCGGCACCGTCCACCTGCTGGACGCGTTGCGGCCCCTGGTCGGTCCGGGCGCGGCGACGGTGGTGTTCGCCTCGATGGCGCCGCTGCTGGATCCGAACCCACCGGATCCCGCCGCCCTCGCCGTGCTCGACGATCCGCTGCACGAGCATTTCCTCGACCGGATCCGCGAGGCCGTGGGCCCGGCGGTGGAGCATCCGGGCATCGCCTACGGGTGGGCCAAACGCGGTGTGCAGCGGCTGGTCTGGCGGGAGGCGGTGCGGCTGGGTCCCGCCGGAGGGCGGATCTGCTCGGTCTCGCCCGGCATCATCGACACCCCGCAGGGCCGCCAGGAAGCAGCCGAACACGCCACCATGCGACAGTTGGTCGAGCGCACGCCGTTGCGCCGCGAAGGGCGTCCCGAAGAGGTGGCGGCCGTGGTGGCCTTCGCGCTCTCCGACGCGGCGAGCTTCCTCAACGGCACCGACCTGGTCGTCGACGGCGGCGTGACGGCGGCGCTGCGGGCCGGGCCGGACGCGCGGCGGTGAGCGACGACGTCGCGGCCCGGATCGCCCAGCGGGCACTGGCCGAACGCGGCGCCGCCTACACCGCCGAGGTGCGGCGGCTGCTGGATGCCGGGCTGGCGGTGATGCGGCGCTGCGGCACCGAGTCGCGGCCGCGGGTCGCCGATATCGTCGCCGTCGCCGGCTTGTCCAACGATGCCTTCTACCGTCATTTCGCCTCCAAGGACGCGCTCGTCGCCGCCCTCCTCGAAGACGGAACCGCCCGGCTGGTGGACTATCTGGACCATCGGATGGGCAAGCGGCCCACCCCCGAGGAGGCGGTGCGCGAATGGGTGGACGGCGTGCTGTCCCAGGGGGTCGGAGAGGTCGCCGCGACCACCCGGGCGGTGATGTGGAATGCCGGCGGTCTGGCGCAGGGGCTGGTGACCGGACCGCCGGAGGCCAGTTCCCGGCTCGCCGAGTTGTTGCGGGCGCCGTTCGCCGCAGTGGGTTGCGAGCACCCGGATATCGATGCCGCGCTCGCTGCGCACGCGGTGGTGGGCCGCCTCGCCGAACTGCTGTGGCGGCGAGTCGAACCGACCGCGGGGGACGTGGAACGCGTCACCGACTTCTGTCTGCGCGCGGCGCGCCCGGCCCACTGAGGGCGCGAGCGCGGTGAGCGGCCGTTGTGGTGGGAGCCGCACGGCCACGACCGGATGGGGCGTTCAGACCCTGGTCTCGGCCATATCCACTTGGCGGGCGGCGTTGGCCAGCGCGGTGACGACGCAGGTGCCGATCCGTCCGGTCCGGTCGTAGAGGGTGGCGGTGCCGACCGCGATGCCGTCGGCCGACATATGGTCCTGCGCATGCAATCCCAGCTCTCGCCCCTCCGGCAGCCGGGTCAGGGTGAGAGTGACGTCGCTGTTGATGTAGCCGACGCCCTCGGTGCCCCAGTTGCAGACCAGATTGGTGGTATCGGCCAGGAACGCCGCGCGCTGGAACGGCGTGATCGCCTCACTCTCGACCAGCGGCGGCAGATTTTGCCAGACCGATTTGCGCTCCCCGTTCTGCGCGGCGGCGAAGTCGCCGGACCAGTCGCCGTCGCCGCATTTGAACAGCGGTGGCTGGCCGGTCGGCGCGTCCAGGCGACGGTCGGGCACCGGCAGGGACTGTTCGGCCTGCCAGATCCGGCCCGGAGGTTGCTGTGCGACAGCCAGATACATCACCGACGCTCGCACCCGCACCTCGTCCTGCTGGGTGATCCACGCGTCGGCGACGCGCACCCGGGCGCCCGAGCGCACCACCGCACTGTGCACCGTGATCGGTTCGTTCCGCACCGGGCGGAACAGATCGGCGGTGAGCCGCGCGGGAACGAAACCGGCGCCCGGGCAGTGGGTTTCCAATTCCCGCGCCAGCAGCCCGCAGATCGCGGGTCCGGCCACGTGATCGGGCGACCATTTGCTCACCGCGAAGTCGCCCGCGACGAATCCCCGTTCGTCGCGGCTGAAGAATGCCATCATCGCCTCGGCCCTTCCGTTCCCGGCCCACTCGAATTAGAACACGTTATAGGACCGAATCCGGAGGCTGCTCACCGGTTCCAGTGAAGCTCCCGGCGGGTCGAATGTCAGCAACTGTCGTCACCTAGGATCGGATCATGAGTCGATGGGAACCCGATGCGCGCGGCCGCCTCGCCCGAGCGGCCCTCGAGCTGTACGCCGAGCGCGGGTTCGACGAAACGACGGTGGCCGAGATCGCGGAGCGGGCGGGCCTCACCGAACGCACCTTCTTCCGGCATTTCGCCGATAAGCGGGAGGTGCTCTTCGGCGGTCAGGACCTGCTGAGCAGCGCGATCGCGGAAGCGGTGACCACCGCGCCCGCGGATGCGGACCCGATGGCGACGGCGGTCGCCGCGATCCAGGCGGCCGGTGCGCAGATCCCCGATCTGCCGGCGTGGCAACTGCGGCGGCGGGCGGTGATCGCGGCCAACCCCGCGCTGCAGGAGCGGGAACTCAGGAAAATGGCCGTCCTGGGCGGCGAACTGGCCGACGCCCTGCGGACCGCGGGCGTCGCGGAGGCCGTCGCGACCCTCTGTGCCCGGGTCGCGGTGACCGTCTTCGGGATCGCCTTCGATCGGTGGGTCGACGATTCCTCCACGCGCGAATTGTCACACGTTATAGCTGAGGTATACGCCGAGCTCAGGACCGCCGTGAGCGCCGAACGGGCCCTCCGGAACGGCGAGCGGGCCGGTGACCCGGGGTGACGGACGGCACACGATGTGCATAAGGTGACGAGGAACGACACGTCCAGCCCGACCGATGGAGAACGACGTTGAAGACCAGACTGGGCTGCCCCTGCGGTGAACAGATCGTCGGCAAAGACGAAGACGACCTCGTCGAGAAGACGCAGAAGCATCTGGCCGAGAACCACCCCGGCCACGACTACTCGCGCGACGAAATCCTCTTCCTCGCCTACTGATTCTCCGCATCGGCGGCCAGATAGCGCATCGGCGCATAGTTCGCCCAGCCGGTCTCCGGCCAGTTGAACCAGCCCGCCGAGGCGCCGGTACCGCCGTCGGGATGCAGGGTCGTTCCCGTCAGATAGGCCGACAACGCCGAGGCGAGGAACACCACGCAGCCCGAGACGTCGCCGACCTCCCCGGGCCGGCCCAGCGGTATGGCGACCCGCACGCCGAGCGGGTCGGTCATCGCCGCATCCCCGTGCGGCATCCGGCGCAGATTCGGGGTCGGCACGTAATCCGGCGCCACATTGTTGACGCGGATGCCGTCGGGTGCGAGTTCGACCGCGAGCGTGCGGGCGAACTGTTCGACCGCGGCCTTCGCCGCCGAATACACGGCGAAACCCGGTGCGGCCCGGTGTGCCTCGATCGTGGTGATGTTGACGATGCTGCCGCCGCGACCGCCCGCCCGGATCCGCGGTACGGCCAGCGCGCAGGCGTGCAGCACGTGGGTGAGATTGCTGCGCAGCAGCGCCTCCCAGCCCTTGGGGCGGGTGTCGGTGAACGGAGCGCGGAAGGTGCCGCCGACGACGTTGACCAGGATGTCGAGCCGGCCCCACCGCGCCTCGGCCGCGTCGAACACCGCGGCCAACCGGTCGGGATCGCGAACGTCGCCGTGGACGACGACGGCATCGCATCCCTGCGCGTCCAGTGCCGCACGCATCCGTTCCACGGCGTCGGCATCGATGTCGATGATCGCCGGGCGCACCCCGTTGGCGGCCAGATCGGTGGCGATCGCGTGACCGAGACCGCCTGCGCCGCCGGTGATCACGGCGACCGTGCCGGCCAGTCCCGCGCGCTGTTCGAACCAGCCCGTGGTCATCGCAGGTAGGTGGCGCCGAAGGCGTCGAGGAAGTCGGTGGTCGCCGCGTGGTCGGCGGTGCGGCTGGACACCACGAGCCAGGTGACGCCCGCCTTCTCCAGTTCGGCGAAGGCCTCGAGGTGGCGATCGGCCGCTGCCGGGTCGAGCAGATCCGGGTCGTGGTAGGAGTACAGCACGTCGAGATCGCCACTGCGCCCGGCGGATTCGGCGCGCGCCCGCACCTCGGCGATCTGCGCGGCGAGCTGGGCGTGTGATTCGAGCGCAGGGGTGCGGGCGGTGGCGCTGAGCGTGGCGCCTCCGGACATCGGCATCCAGCCCTGGGCGCGGGTCGCGGCGCGCCGGCGGCTGGCGGCGGAGTTGCCACCGATCCAGATCGGAATGGGATCCTGCACCGGCCGCGGCCGGGCGATCACCTCCCGGGCATCGAAATGCCGGCCGCGATAGCTGAACGGCTCGCCGCGCCAATGCAGCGGCAGCACCTCGAGCGCCTCGTCCAACAGGACGTTGCGTTCCTCGAAATCGACTCCCAGCGCGTGGAATTCGCTCTTCTGATAGCCCGCACCCACGCCCAGGATAAGCCGGCCGCCGGAGAGTTTGTCGACCGTCGCGGCGGCCTTCGCCAGCAGGAACGGATTGCGGTAGGGCGCGACCGCGAGATAGGTGAGCAGCCGCAGCCGTTCGGTCGCGGCCGCCACATAACCGAGCGCGACCAGTGAATCCAGGGTCTGGTGCCCGCCGTTGTCCAGCCAGCGTGCTCCGGGGATCGGGTGCTCGCTGAGTGACAGGCCGTGAAATCCGCACCGCTCGGCCGTGATAGCGACCTCGCGCAGTGGGCCGCCGTCGAGGACGTCGCCGTCGGGGCCGCCGGTCTCCGGATAGTGGAAGATGAAACGCAGGCTCACACTCCGAGAGTATCATTCTCGCTACTGTGTAATTAGATTCTCTGCACCGCGTGGACGGGAGGACTGCCGATGGGCGCCGCGCCGATGACTCCGGGCCGGTATGCCGAACGCTGTCCCGATCGGCCCGCGATCGTGATGGGCGAGAGCGGGGAGACGGTGACCTACGCGCAACTGGAACAGCGGTCGCGCGCCGGTGCGCAGGCCCTGCGCCGCCGCGGTCTCGCGGTCGGCGGCCATCTCGCGATCCTGGCCGAGAACACACGGTCGTTCCTCGAAATCGCCTGGACCGCACAGCGGTGCGGTCTGTACTACACCGCGATCAACCGGCATCTACGCGCGGGCGAGGTGCAGTACATCCTCGACGACTGCGGTGCGACCGCGCTGGTCACCACGGCGGCGCAGGCCGAGGTGGTCGCCGGGCTGGATCTGCGCCGGATCACGGTGAAGATCTGTGCCGCAGGCGATCTCGACGGTTTCGAACGGTACGACGACCTGCTCGCCGCCGAATCCGGCGACCGGCTGCCGGACGAATGTGAGGGCCGGGAGATGCTGTACTCCGGCGGCACCACCGGGCGTCCGAAAGGGGTGCGCAAACCGCTGCCGGCCACCGCACTCGGGGATCCGCAGGCACCGCCGGTGCAGATCGCGCGCGGTCTGCTCGCCGCGGGGGCGCGCGAGGACGCGGTCTACCTGTCACCGGCTCCGCTGTATCACGCCGCGCCGCTGGTCTTCGCCATGTCGTGGCAGCGCCTCGGCGCGACCGTAATCGTGATGGAACGGTTCGATCCGCGCCGCTGCCTGGAACTGATCGAGCGTTACCGGGTCACGCACACCCAGATGGTGCCGACGATGTTCGTGCGCATGTTGCGGCTGCCCGACGCCGAGCGCCGCCGGTACGACGTGTCGAGCCTGGTCGATGTGGTGCATTCCGCGGCGCCGTGCCCGGTGCCGGTCAAGCGGCAGATGATCGACTGGCTGGGACCGATCGTCAACGAGTACTACTCGGGCACCGAGGATATCGGCAACACCTACATCGGCGCGCGGGACTGGCTGACCCATCCGGGTTCGGTCGGCCGCCCGGCGCAGCCCTGTCATATCGTGGGTGCGGACGGGCGGGAGGTGCCGGTGGATCATACAGGGGTCGTGTACTTCGAGGGCGGGCGGCCCTTCGCCTACCACAACGATCCCGAGCACACGGCCGCCGCGGCCGGACCGCACGGATGGCGCACCCTCGGCGATATCGGCCGCCTCGACGAGGACGGTTTCCTGTATCTGACCGACCGGCTGTCGCACATGATCGTGTCCGGCGGTGTGAACATCTACCCGCAGGAGGCCGAGAATGTGCTCGCCGCCCATCCCGCGGTCCTCGACGTCGCGGTGATCGGCGTACCCGACCCCGAGATGGGGGAGGCGGTGAAAGCCGTGGTGCAGCCGGTGGATTCGGCGTCCGCGAGCCCCGCACTGGCCGCCGAACTGATGGCCCTGTGTCGTGCCGAACTCGCCGGGTACAAATGCCCGCGCACCGTGGACTTCGCCGCCGAGCTGCCCCGCGACCCGAACGGCAAACTGTACAAACGACTACTGCGGCAACACTATTGGGACGGCCATGAGAGCCGGATCATTTGAGCTGCTCGCGCCCTCGCTCGATCACCCGCGCCCCGTATTCGGCCATGCGGGCGGTGCCGGGCGACCAGGTTTCGGCCATGACGCCCTCCAGCAGCTGCGCGCGGCTCCCGTCGTCGTCGGCCAGGGCGCGGTAGTGCCGCAGTAGTCGGGTGACGGCCTCGCGGTCAGCGGCCAGCATCTCGGCGGCGAGGGAGTGCGTGAACGGCAGCAATTGCGCATGGGGCACAACATGATTGACGAGCCCATAGGCGAGTGCGTCGGCGGCGGTGAGGAAATTGCCCGTCAGCGACAGTTCGACGGCCCTGCGCCGGCCGACCGTCCGGGTGAGTCCGACCGTGACCCCGCCGCCGGGCATCATGCCCATCCGGGCGTGGGTGTCGGCGAACCGGGCTCGCTCGGAGGCGATGAGGAAGGTGCACTGCAGGGCCAATTCCAGCCCGCCCGCGACGCATGCGCCGTTGATCGCGCCGATGACCGGTTTGTCGATCACCGGCAGGAATCGGAACAGGCCGTCGGCTCCGCGGCCCGGGCCCGAGCCCGGGGAGCGAGCGGGCCGGCCGGGCGTGTGCGCGGAGGCGGCGCCGATATCGATACCCGCGCAGAAAGCCGGATCGGCTCCGGTGACCACGACGGCGCCCACATCGGGATCCGCGCCCGCCTCGGCGACCGCATCCCACACCGCGTCCATCAGCGCGCGGTCGAGCGCATTGCGGACCGCCGGACGGTGCAGTGTCACGGTCGTGATGCCGCCCGCGTGCTCGACGACGACCAAGGGCTCGGCCATGCGCCTCTCCATTCGAATCGGAACGTCCATCTTTATCCATGAGAATAATGTTCTCATCGTGAAATGGGAGGTGCCCCGTGCGAATCGACACCACGATCGGCGCGCTGGACGACGCCGCGGCGCGAGTTCGCGCACTCGAAGGGCTCGGCTTCGACGGGATCTGGGCGGGTGAGATGAACGGCGACCCGTTCCTGTCCCTCGCCGTCGCGGCGCAGTGCAGCGACCGTATCGGCCTGGGCACCTCCGTCGCCGTGGCGCTCGCCCGTTCGCCGATGACCGTGGCCTACGCCGCCGACGATTTGCAGCGCTTCTCCGGCGGGCGGCTGCGCCTGGGCCTCGGCTCGCAGGTGCGCGCGCATATCGAACGGCGCTTCGCGATGCCGGCCGATCGCCCGGCCGCGCGGATGCGCGAATACGTCCTGGCATTACGGGCCATCTGGGCGCATTGGCACGAGGGCGCGCCGCTGACATTCGAGGGCGAGTTCACTCGGCACACCCTGATGCCGCGCGACTTCGTCCCGCCCGCACACGAATTCGGCGCACCGCCGATTCTGCTCGCGGGCGTCGGGCCGGCCATGACCCGCGTCGCGGCCGAGGTCGCCGACGGTTTCATCTGTCACGGCTTCACCACCGCCCGCTGGATCCGCGAACGCACCCTGCCGGCGCTCGGCGCTGCCGTGATGCGCGACGACTTCGAGCTCGTCGCAACGCCTTTCGTCGTCACGGGCACCGGTGAGCAGATCGATCGCGGTGTCGCGACGCTGCGGCGCCGGCTGGCCTTCTACGCCTCCACACCCGCCTATCGTCCGCTGTTCGACCTGCACGGCTGGGGCGGCGTGAATGCCGAACTGACCGCGTTGTCGAAAGCCGGGCGCTGGGATCGGATGGCGGAGTCGATCACCGACGACATGGTCGAGGCCTTCGCCGTCGTGGCCGCGGTGCAGGACCTGCCGGAGCGGCTGGCGGCCCGCTTCGGTGGCCTGCTCACCCGGCTCTCGTTCGCACCGCCCCGCGATATGCCGGCCGACGAGGTGGCCGATCTGGTCCGCCGGATCCGGCAGGCCTGCGACACATGACAGATCAGTCCGGGCGCGGCCACGGCCGGCCGTCGAGGCGCTCGATATCGGTGTTGAGCCGGCGCAGATAGGTCGCGAAGTCGGCGACATCGGCGGCGAGCCAGGTGTGCAGCACGCGGTCGAGGCTCGCGACCGTCGCGGCCACGGTCTGCTCCAGCCGGCGGGCACCCGCCTCGGTGACCCGGAACTTGCGGGCCAAGCCGCCGTCCGGATCGGCGATGCGGTCCACCAGCCCGGCGCGCACCAATGCCGCCGTCTGCCGGTTGAGCGTGGACGTGTCGAGACCGAAGGCGGCGCTGAGCTGACCGATCGACATCGGCCCCTGCATCGTCAGCCGGCTCAGCAGGACATAGGCGCTGCGCTCGAGACCGCACCGATCGCGCCGGCTCATCTGATAGCGGCTGAGCAGCATGGTCTCGAATTCGACCGCCGCGATGGGTCGTTCCACAGCGCCCTCCTCTCGTGCGCGACCGAGACGGGTATCACAGCTCGCGTGGGTAACCGGCTCCCAAATATGCATGATACATTGCGTGTGCATAATACATATTGAAGACAGGGGGATGTGGACATGACCAAGCCGGACGCCGACCGGTCGAGCGCGATCGTCGGGGTGCTGGCATTCGCCGGAATCATCGCCTCGGTCATGCAGACCCTCGTGATTCCGCTGATCGCGCAGTTCCCGCAGTTACTGCATACGACACCGTCGAATGCCTCATGGATCGTGACCTCGACGCTGCTGGCCGCGGCGCTGGCCTCGGCCATCCCGGTGCGGCGCCCGAACGCGCCCGCCACGGCCGCCGAGGTCGCCGAACCGGTCACGGCACGGGCCTGAGGCGCTGGTCGGCCGGGTCAACCGGCCGACCAGCCGCCGTCCACCGGCACCACCGCGCCGTTGATGAACGAGGCGGCGTCGGAGGCGAGGAACACGGCGACCTCGGCCATCTGTTCGGGTTCGGCGATACCGCGCATCAGCGACATCACCGGCTGCAGCCGGGTCACCCCGTCGAGATCCCATTCCGGGGTGGGCCCGGCGATACCGGTCATCGTCGGGCCGGGCAGGATCGCATTGCAGCGGATGCCGTCCCCGGCATGGATCCAGGCCACGTTGCGGGTCAGCCCCACCACTCCGTGTTTGGCGGCGGTGTAGGCGATTCCCGCTGCGCCGCCGCGGATTCCGGCCTCGGAGGCTGTGTTGACGATCGAACCGATGCCCTGGTCGAGCATATGGGGTAGCACCGCGCGGGTCATGAGGAAGGTGCCGGTGAGATTGACCGCGACGGTGCGTTCCCAGGTGGTCACGGGGGTGTCGGCCGGCAGGGCCATCTTGTCCATGATTCCGGCGTTGTTGCACAGCACGTCGATGCGGCCGAAGGTGTCCATCGCGGTGCGGGTCGCGCGGGCGACGTCGATTTCGTCGGAGATGTCGACGACTACCGGAATCGCGGCCGCGCCGATCTCCGCGGCGGTACCCTGGGCGCCGTCGGAACTGATATCGGCGGCCACGACCATGGCGCCGCATTTGGCGAATGCGACGGCCATGGCCCGCCCGATTCCGGAGCCGGCCCCCGTGACGATGGCCACCCGATTGTGAAAGTTGCTGGTGCTCAACGGTGTTCCCTCCTCGGTGCGCTGCGGGGCCGCCGGCACGTGTCGACGTCGCCGATGCAACCGGACATCACTGTCCGGTTGGTAGTGTAGGCCGGTGACCGAGCAGCGTCGAGTGAATCGTGGACCCGGCGCGGCTGCCGCCAATCGAGCGGCACTGATCGCCGCCGCCCGCGAGGTGTTCGCCGAATCGGGTTTCGAGGCGCCGCTGAATCTGATCGCGCGCCGCGCGGGCGTGGGGCAGGGCAGTCTGTACCGGCACTTCGCCGACCGGGAATCGCTCGCGCTGGCGGTCTTCGAGGACAATGTGGTGGGACTGGAAGCCTATGCGGCACAGGCGGATACCGGACTGGATCAGCTTCTGGAGCGGATCGTGGACCAGGTGGTCACCTCGATCGCGTTCGTCGAATTGATCGATCCGTCGCTGACCGACGGGCGGCTGGCGCGGATGAGCAGCCGGGTGGCGGCACTACTGGGGGACCATCTCGACAACGCCCGGGCGTGCGGCCGGGTTCGCCCCGATCTGACGTGTCAAGACCTCATGCTCGCGTTGGCGATGCTGGCCGCACTGCTGGCGCGGGCGGGGGCGGAGGAACGCCGGGTGCTGGCCGCCCGCGGGTGGTCGCTGATCGAACAGGGGTTACGAGCCTGATGGGCATTAGCCGGGCCGGGCCTCCGGCGCAGAGGGGGAGCGGTGCTGTGGGGAGCGTGCCGCGTCACCGGGCACGCCTGCGGAACGGCACCGCGTGACGGGTGAGGAAGCCGGCCGTGCCTCGGTCAGGGGGTGCTGATTCGTGCGGCGGCGCTGTCGTCTCGACCGAACGGCGCCGCGGAGATGGCGGCGTCGAGTACGCCGAGGCTGCCGCCGAGTTCGGCGGTGAGGGCTCGGACCACAGCGACGTCCTTGCGCAGGAATTCGCCCACCGCGTCGCCGAATTCGGTGACGGACTTCTTCGCGGCGATGCTGGTCACGACACGTCCGGAGGAACTGGCATGCGGCAGCGCCGACAGCAGAGCCGCCTCCGTGACGCCCAACTGGCCCGCCAGTCGCACCGCCGCGGCGACCAGTCCCGCCTGCGCCGCGAACAGCGCGTTGTTGACAAGCTTCACCCGCTGGCCCGCGCCGAGCGCGCCGACGTGCAGGATCGGATCGGCATAGGCGGACAGCACCGGCCGCAGATCGGCGGCGGTCTCGTAGTCGGCGCCGAGGAAGACCGTCAGCGCACCCGCGGCGATATCGTGCGGTCCGCCGCTGACCGGTGCGTCGGCCACCCGCACGGTATACGACACCGCCTGTGCGGCAACGGCGTGCGCGGTGCGCGGATCGCCGGTCGTGTGCAAGGCCAGAATCGACCCGGGGGCCATGGCCGCGGACAGTTCGCCGTCGAGACAGACCGCGCGCACCTGATCGTCGGAGAACAGGCACATCAGCACCGCGTAAGCCCCGGCGGCGGCCTCGGCGGGGGTGTGCACCGCGCGGGCGCCCGCCTCGGTCACCGCGTCGCGAACCTCGCTGCGCCGCACCACGACCCGGACCTCGTGCCCGGCCGCGGCGAGGCGCCGCACCATCGGCAGGCCCATCCGCCCGGCTCCCACGAATCCGATCCGCATCCCGGTCACCGCCGCTGATTCATCAGCGCCAGGGTGGCGTCCGCGGCGGTGAGGACGACGCCGGGATCGGTCCCCGCCGCATCGGCCAGGCTCGCGACCAGGGAGACGTCCTTGCGCAGCAGCGCACCGGCGTACTGGGTGAGCCGGTCGAGGCTCACCCCGGCGTCGACGATGCGCCCGAGCGCGAAACTGTTCGCGGTGCCGTGCGCGATCACCTCGCCCAGCCGCGCCGGATCCACGCCCAGGCCCGCGCCCAGGGTGAAGGTGCTCATCGCGGTCGCGAGGTTCGCGGTGAACAGCAGATTGTTGAGCAGCTTGGTGACCTGTCCGGAGCCGACGTCGCCGAGATGCACCACCGGGTCGGCGTAGCTGTCGAATACGGGCCGGCAGCGCTGCACGACCTCGGCGTCACCACCGGCCATCACCAGCAGCCGCCCGGCCTCGGCCGCCGGCCCGCCGCCGCTGACCGGCGCGTCGATCAGCGAGATATTCTGCACAGCAGCGGTTTTCGCCAGTTCGCGGCAGGTGTCGGGATGCACCGTGCTGTGCACGGCCACCACACCGCCCGCGGACATCCCCGCGAGCACGCCGTGTTCGCCGGTGAGGACCTCGCGCACGTCGTCGTCGCCGACCACGCAGACGCAGACCAGATCGCTGCCCGCGCCCAGTGCCGCCGGCGTCTCGGCGGTCGCCGCGCCGGACTCCGCGAACGGCTCGAGGGTGGCGGCCCGGCGGGCCCACAGCGTGGTCGGATATCCGGCCGCGATGATGCGCCGCGCCATGGGGCCGCCCTGACTGCCCAATCCGATGAATCCGACTCGCATATCCGTACCTCTTCCGTCGAATACCGCTGTCACGCCGTGGTTTCCGGCTGCTGCGCGGGAGCCGGTGCCGGACGCCAGAAGGTCGCCAGCAGCCCGGCCGTCGCGACCACGGCCACCCCGGCCGCGATCGCACCGCCCGCCCAGCCCACGACCTCGATATCGGTGGCGTGGTCGAGCGAGAGCCATCCCGGGCCCAGCATGGCCGTGGCCAAGGCGGTGACCGCGAGCACCAGCACGTACTCGTAGCCCTCCTTGAAGACGAAGAATCCGTTCGGGCGATGCGCCAGCAGCCCCGCCACAAGCATTACCGAGATGATCGCCGCACACGCCAGCGGCGTGAACAGGCCCACGATCAGCAATGCGCCCGCACCGATTTCGGTGACGACACTCAGCCAGGCCTGCAGGATGCCGTTGCGCAACCCGAGCCCGGCGAACCAGCGGGCGGTCCCGTCGATGCGGCCGCCGCCGCGCCAATGGTTGTAGCCGTGCGCGATCATGGTCGCGCCGACCACCAGGCGCAACAGCAGCAGTGCCACGTCGGCGACATCCATCTTCGCCTCACCTTCCGGGCCGCGTACCGTCGGCCCCGTCGAATTGGGTTGCAGAGCAGGAGAACCCGTCACCGGCGGCGAGCAGGCACTCCTCGGCGAAGGCCAGCACCCCCAGGTGGTAGGCGCGCGCGGAACGGCCCACGCTCAGGTTGTGCCCGCTGCCCGGCTGCCGGTTGAGTACCACTCGGGGCGCCGCGGTGAACGCCGTGCCCGCATGCGCCATCCCGTCCGGGTCGTTGCGCCACACCCGTTCGTGATCGCCGAGGGTGAAGCGCACCGGCACGCGGATCCGACCGGCCAGGGCCGGGAATTCGGTATCGGCCCAGTCGGTGACGGTCGCCGCTTCCAGCCGGGGTCCGTTCACGGCGATCGCCGCGCCGCCGACCAGGTCGGGCGGATACAGCCGGGCCGGTTGCCAGAGCAGTTCGTTGAGTCCACGCGGTCGCGCACCGGGTCCGCGCGGCCCGGACAACATCGTCGCGGCGGCGGCGCTGTATTCGCGTCCGGTACCGGCTACTTCGAGGCCCAGCAGGTCGCGGCCGCGATCGTCGGCGGCCATCCGCAGGGCCAGCTCGCACCCGGCCGAGTGGGCGATCAGCAGTGTGCCCGCATCGCGCGCGCCGGGAAGCAGGTGTGCCACCGCCGAATACATCAGGTCGACGCGCCGCCGCGGATCCCACAGCCGATCGGCGTACGGTGCCGACGCACCGTAGCCCGGCCGGTCCAGCGCCAGCACGGTGAAGCCGAGGTCGCGGGCGGTGCGCAGCAGCGACAACTCGGGGTGTCCCGGACAGTCGAAGTAGACGGAGGTGGTAGCGCCGCCGTGCAGCGCGACCAGCACCGCACGCGGCTCCCGCACCCGAATCAGAAGTCCCGACACCGCGATCCCGCCTGCCTCGGTCACCACCCGCTCCGGTGCCGTGGACGAACGGTGTGCACTCAGTAGATGCGGTAGTCCGTCGGACGCGGCAGCGGTGGGTATGGACGCGCTGTGCTGCGCTCTCGGGCGGGGTGTCGCGGGCGCCACATGGAGATGCCGCGCGGTCCGGGCGGGATGGTGCTCCGCCGCGGCCGGCGGCCGGCCGTGCGCCTCCGGCATGACGGTCTGCTTCGCTGCCGGCGTGATGGGCCGGCTCGCTGCTGGGGCGGGCTGCTCCGCGGCAGCGGTCATCGCTCGCTCCGCAGCAGCAGCACGCCGCTCGGAGTCAACCCACCACTGCTCGTGACCGCCACCCGCGCGCCGGTGACCTGACGCGGCCCGCATTCACCGCGCAGCTGAGCGACCGCCTCGTGGATCAGGCCCATGCCGTGGGTGCGTCCGTGCGAGAGCTGCCCGCCGTGGGTGTTGAGCGGCAGAAGTCCGTCGCGCGCGATGTTCTTACCGCCGTCGAGGAAGTCCTTCGCCTCGCCGATCTTGCAGAAGCCCAGCGCCTCGATCCAGGACAGGCAGTTGAAGCTGAAGCCGTCGTAGAGTTCGGCGACGTCGACGTCCTCGGGCCGCAGATCGGTGCGCGACCACAGATGCGCCGACTGCCCGAGCACCTGCGGTTCGTGGGTGAGGGTGCTCTGATCCCACTCCACCCGCTCCAGGATCTGAGTGCCCACGGCCTCCAAGTACACCGGGGGTTTGGCCAGATCGGCAGCGGTATCGGCGGCCGAGACGATCACCGCCACCGCGCCGTCGCAGGGCACGTCGCAGTCGTAGAGGCCGAACGGGCTGGTCACCGGCCGTGCCGACAGGTAATCGTCCATGGTGAGCGGATCCCGGTACACCGCAGTGGGATTCAGCGCGGCATTGGCGCGCTGGTTCAGCGCGATCCAGCCCAGCGTCTCCTTGGTCGTGCCGTAGCGATGGAAGTGCCGCTGCGCGTTCTGGGCGAGGGTGTGCGCCGCGGAGGTCGCCCCGAACGGCAGCTGCCAGCTGGGGGTGCGGCCACCGCCCAGCGGTGCCGTCGCACCGGTGCGGATCAGTTCGTTGTAGGTGGCCTCCCACACCGTCCGGAAGCACAGCACGTGCCGGGCCAGCCCACCCGCGACGGCCAGCATCGCCGCGATCACCGAACCACCCGGCCCGAAGGTTTCGATGCCGCCGTTGTACCAGGTCGGCCGCAGCCCCAGCGCCGACTCGAGGGCGGTCACCCCGCCCTCACCGAATCCGCCGACGTTCCCGCCGCCCGGGTACGAGGAGATTCCGTCGATATCGGCCATCGTGAGTCCGGCATCGGCGACGGCGCGTTCACAGGCCTGCACGGTCAGCGCCAGCGGGGGAACCATCAGCCGCCGTCCGATCTCGGACATTCCGATGCCGGTCAGCGCCACCCGATCCTCGAATTTGGCGGCGGAGACCCGAGGCCGGACGTGCTCGGCGAAGCGGTCGGGGTCGATCTCGTCGGCCGGCAGCGGTGCCGGCTCCGGTTGTTCGGCCGTGGGCCGGAACAACGGAAGCCAGACGTCCTCGTGCTGTTCGAACACTACCTCCATTCGCATACCGAGCACCAGGTCGGCGGCGTCGCAGCCGATGACGGTGGTGGTCAGGCGAATTTGCGGATCCTCCACCAGCGCGACCTGCCCGACCACATACGGCGGTGGCAGCCCCGGCAGTCCGAACCGCTCGTTGTACGTGAAGCCGATGAGCGTCGCCACACCGGAGACTTCACGCACCCCCATCTCGGTGCCCCGGCAATAGCGGCACACCGGCTGCGGCGGATGGATCAGCTCGGCGCAGGTCCGGCACTGCTGGATGCGCAGCCGATCGTCGGCGCCGGCGGTCCAGAAGAACTCGTTCTGCGCGGTGAGTTGCGGTAGCGGCCGCCCGGACGCGGTGGTCACCTCACGCCTCCTGCTTGTCGGTGCGATATGCGAATTCGGCTGTGCGCGAGGCTCAGTGGATGTCGGCCTGTTCCTTGCGGGCGGTCACGGGCGCCGCGAGCTGTTGCTCCTCGCAGATCGCCTGCAACTTCTCCAGCGTCGCGTCGAGCCCCTCGCCCAGCCGCGGGCCCGGGGTGAAGGTCGCCGGCAGATGCCGCATGCCCTGGATCACGGCGATGGTGTCGTAGTGCACCGTGGTGTCGGGGTCGCACCGGTAGTCGGGCATCCGGTCCAGCACCGCGAGCAGCATCCGCTTGAATACCGTGCGGGCCAGATTCGAGCCGATGCAGCGGTGGATCCCGAGCCCGAAACTGTAGTGCCGGTTGCGATGCCGGTCGAGGATGATCTCGTTGGGGTCCTCGAAGACCGACGGATCGCGGTTGGCCATCGCCCACGACAGCCACAGCCGATCGCCCTCGGCGAATCGTGTGCCGACCACCTCGCAGTCCTCGGCGATGGTGCGGCCGTCGCCCGGGGCCGGCGTGTAGTACCGCAGGAATTCCTCGGTCGCCGAATCGAGCAGGGTCTCGCGTTCCGTGCTGAGGATTTCGCGCTGATCCGGATGCTCCGACAACCATTCCAGCGAATGCGCGGTGAGCGCCGTGGTGGTGTCGAAACCGCCGCCGATGATCAGTGCCAGCATGCCGAGCATCTCGAGGTCGGGCAGCTGGGCGCCGTTGACCTTCGCCCGCACCACCGCGTCGATCATGCCCGCCCGCGGATTCTCCTTGACCTCGATCAGGTTGTTGAGCAGATCCAGGCCCATCTCCCGGTGCATCGCGGTGATCCGCTCGATATCCGGGGAATCGGGCGGGGTGTAGACCGCGGCATGGACCGGTTCGTTGTAGACGGTCCACTTCTTCAGCGGAATGCCGAGCATCGCCAAGGTGAGAACGGCGGGAACGATATTGGCCAGATCGTCGACGAAGTCGATGCGGCCGGATTCGATCTTCTCGTCGATCGCCGCGCGCACGACCTCGTCGATGAACGGGATCCAGCGGTTGACCGCCGCCGGGGACAGATACGGGTTGAGCGCCGACCGCAGTTCGCGATGCTCGGGCTCGTCCATCTCCAGGATCCCGCCCCGGATGGCGGCGGCGCGTGGCGGTTTCGGAATCGAAATCCCTTGATAGCCACGGCGTTCCCCGGCGGTGTCGTGATCGTTGGACACGTAGGGGCAGCGGGCGAGCTCGAACACCTCGCGGTTGCCGGCGGCGACCCAGTGGCCACCGTAGGTGTCCGACCAGGCGATCGGGCAGTGCTGCTGCATGTCCTGGGTGATGGACAGGAAATTGTCGCGATACTCCGGGGCGTACCGGTCGAACGAGTACTGCGGTTGTTTCCGCTCGTCGTCCGCCGGCCCGGCCTCGGTGATGTTTTCGGCGGTCACGGCGTTCCTCTCAGGTGATGGTGATCGCTCGTTCCGGGCACGACTGGGCGGCCTCGCGGACCTGTTCCTCCTGATCGGGGGGAACGTCCTCGCTGACCGCCGAGGAGTGGCCGTCGATTTCACTGAGTACGAACGACTTCGGAGCGACCATGGCGCACAGGGTGTGTCCCTGGCAGCGCTCCGGATCGACGCGAACCTTCACGGTGTCTCCCCTTAGATGTGATAGTCGTACCACTTGAGGTATCCGCCGGCGTCCACCCGCATCTGCATGCCGGTGACGTAGCGGGATTCGTCGGAGGCCAGGAACAGCACCATGTTGCTGGTGTCCTCCGGCTCGATCCACGGCACCGGCATGGCCTGCTGCACATGGAACGCGGGCTGCGCGTCCTGCAGGGTCGGCTTCTCGAGATCGGGCCGGAACGAGCGGTACATGGGCTCGCTCTGCAACATGTTCGTATTGCAGTTGGTCGGATGGATGACATTGGCGCGGATGTTGCGCGCGGCGATATGCGTCGCCAATTCGTGCATGTACATCGACAATCCGCGCTTGGCGACCATATAGGCGATGCCTCCGGGATCCTTGCCGGGCTGATCGACCTTGGCCACATCCATCAACGCCGCGGTCGAGCCGGTGGCGATGATCGAGGCGCCGGTGTCCAGATACGGCAGTGCGGCGTGCACGGTGTTGATCACGCCGATCAGGTTGGTGTCGATGACGTCGGTCCAGGCCTGCCACTGCGGTTCGCCCTTCATGCCGGCGATACCGGCCTGGGCCACCACGACATCCAGATGCCCCAGCTCGTCGACGCCGCGTTTCACCGCGTCGCGCAGCGCGGCGATATCGCGGACGTCGGCCTGCACGGCGACGATCCGGCGGCCGGTCTTCTCCACCAGTCGTTCGGTTTCCTCGAGGTCTTCCGGCCGCGCCATCGCATAGCCGATGGTCTCGATGTCCTTGCAGATGTCGACGGCGATGATGTCGGCGCCCTCGGACGCCAGCTTCACCGCGTGACTGCGGCCCTGTCCTCGTGCGGCACCGGTGACGAGGGCGACTTTGCCTTCCACGCGTCCCACTGGTGGTCCTTTCGGTTGTGTTGTGCCTCAGCGCGTTTCGCGCCGGTTAGGTATTGCGGCCGCCGTTGACGCCCAGGATCTGGCCGGTGATGTAGCCGGCCTCCTCGGAGACGAGGAACGCGCAGGCGGCGGCGATGTCCTCGGGCCGGCCGACCCGGCGGACCGGGGTGCGGGCGATGTGGTCCGCGATGGATCCGCCGAGCAGCTGGGCCTGTTCGGTCTTGCGCAGCATCGGTGTATCGATGAACCCGGGCGGGACCGCGTTCACGGTGATGCCCTCCGGACCGAGTTCCAGGGCCAGCGATTTCGTCAGTCCGTTGACCGCCGACTTCGCCGAGACATAGTGCGACATGAAGGGTTGCCCGGAATGGGTGCTGGAGGAGGAGATGTTGACGATCCGGCCCCACTGCGCGGCGCGCATATCGGGCAGGACGGCCTGAATGCTGTGGAAGACCCCGTGCAGGTTCACCGCGATGGTGCGTTCCCACTGCTCGAAGCTCAGGTTGGCGAAGCGGCGGTAGCCTTCGGCGCCGGCGGAGTTCACCAGCACCGTCACCGGGCCCAGTTGTTCCCGGATCGCGGTGAGCGCGGCGTCGATCTGGGCGCGGTCGGTGACATCGGCGGTGTGGTCGAATTCGGACTCGCCGGGTTTGATGTCGAGAGTGGCCACGCGAAAGCCGTCGGCGCGCAACCGATTCGCCACGGCCAGCCCGATGCCGGACCCGCCCCCGGTGACCACCGCTGTTCTCACGCCCACGGTTCGGCTCCCGCGATCGTGGTGCGGTGCAGTTCGCGTTCGGAGCTGGCGTCGTAGTGCAGGGCGCGGTGCAGGATCCCGGTGTTGTCCCACACCACCAGATCACCGACCGACCAGTCGTGGGTGTAGGAGAAGCGCGGCTGAGTCGACCACTCCAGGAGTTCGTCGAGCAGTGCGCGGCTCTCGGCCGCGTCCATGCCCACGATGTGGTCGGCGGTGGCGCCGATGACCAGTGAGCGGCGGCCGTCCCGGCGTTGCCACACCAGCGACGTTTCGTGCGTGGGCAGGTGGCGCCAGTCGGCGACCTGCTCGGGGGTCGGGTCGGGGTGCACGAGGCGCTGGGAGGCCTCGAAGCTGTGCACGACGCGCAGGTTGTCGTAGCGCTTGCGTTCGGCCTCGGACAGTCCTTCGTAGGCGGCGTAGGTGCTGGCGAACTGGGTGCCGCCGCCTTCCATCGCCACATGCCGCGCGGTGAGCACGGTCGCCTTGGCCGGCACGTCGTTGGTGGTGTCGTCGATATGCCAGAAGAAGGTGCCCTCGAGATATTTCGCGGCCCGGTTCTTCTCGGGATCCAGTGTGATGGTGAAGATTTCGCGGCCACCGGGAGCGAGCACCGTGCCCAGTCGCCGGCAGAACGCCAGCTGGGCTTCGTCGTCGAGATGCAGTCCGCGGACCACCAGGACGCCGCGCCACTTCAGGGCCTCGAGGCACCGGCTGATCACCGTGTCGTCGTGCAGATCCTCGACCCCGGTGACCTCCACTCCGATGGTGGGGTTCAGCGCTGTCGTCTCAACCACAAGAATCTCCCTTCCAATTGTGAGAACCGTACTCTCGCTCGGCGTTTCTCCGCAAGGTTTCCCTGGATTCGCGCGCGTTCCGAGGGCGGCCGGGTAACGGCGGCGATCGGTGGGACGCGTTCGGCCATTGCTGGGGCCGAACCTGCTCGGATACATTATTCTCCATTGTTGAGAATGGAATTTCCATAGGACGAGGAGACGGGATGCCACAGGGCAACGCGACGGCCGGCGACGGGCGCGCCGTCACCAGACGAATGCTGATCGACGGTGAACTCGTCGCGGGGGAGCGCAGTTTCGCCTCGCTCAATCCGGCCACCGGAGAGATCTACGGGTACGCGCCCGAGGCGAGCATCGCCGACACCGAGGCGGCGATCGCGGCCGCGCGCCGGGCTTTCGACACCACCGACTGGTCCACGA
Source organism: Nocardia sp. NRRL WC-3656 (assembly GCF_000720265.1). Lineage (NCBI taxonomy): Bacteria > Bacillati > Actinomycetota > Actinomycetes > Mycobacteriales > Nocardiaceae > Nocardia > Nocardia sp. NRRL WC-3656. The sequence goes on from NZ_JOJF01000023.1 coordinate 59,820, forward strand.
ACACCGAATTCCGCGCGCACTGCCTGGAGCAGTTCTACGCGGCACTGCGCGCCAACGTCGAAGACCTGCGCGAGCTGACCATCGCCGAGGTCGGCGCGACCCGGATGATGACCCACGCCAATCAGCTCGAGACACCGTTCGAGATCGTGAACTACTTCGCCGGCCTCACCCGCACCTATCCGCGCACCGAGGAACTCGGCGAGGTGGAGGACCGCGGCCGCATGCACCGTCGCTGGGTGGAGCGCGAGGCCTCCGGTGTGGTCGCGGCGATCGCGGCCTACAACTATCCGCATCAGCTGGCGCTGGCGAAACTGGCGCCGGCGCTGGCCGCCGGTTGCACCGTCGTGCTCAAGGGCGCCCCGGATACGCCGCTGGCCACGCTGGCGCTGGGCGAGGTGATCGCGGAGCACACCGACATCCCGGCGGGTGTGGTGAACGTGCTGTCCGGATCCGATGTCGAGGTGGGCAAGACGCTGACCACTCATCGCGATGTCGACGTCGTCAGCTTCACCGGATCGACCGCGGTGGGCCGCCAAATCATGTCGGCGGCCGGCGATTCGCTCAAACGCGTCTTCCTGGAACTGGGCGGCAAATCCGCGATGGTCGTGCTCGACGACGCCGATTTCGGCACCGCCGCGATGTTCGGCGCCTTCAGCATCTGCAGCCACGCCGGGCAGGGCTGTGCGATCACCACGCGCATGCTGGTGCCGCGCGAACGCCACGACGAGGTGGCCGAGATGGTCGCCGGATTCATGTCCAAGGTCGGCTACGGCGACCCGGGCGATCCGAAAAACTATATGGGCCCGCTGATTTCGGAACGCCAGCGCGACAAGGTGCACGGTCTGGTGCAGCGCGCGGTGGAGGCCGGCGCGAAACTGGTGTGCGGCGGGGAGAAGGTCGACCCCGGCTACTTCTACGCCCCGACCCTGCTCGCGGGCGTCGACCCGGACAGCGAGATCGCCCAGGAAGAGGTGTTCGGGCCGGTGCTGGCCCTGATCCCGTTCGACGACGACGAGGATGCGGTTCGCATCGCCAACAACTCCATCTACGGGCTGTCGGGCGGCGTGTTCTCCGCCGACGAGGACCGGGCGCTGGCGGTGGCGCGGCGCATCCGCACCGGAACGATGAGTATCAACGGCGGCAACTACTTTCATCCCGATGTGCCGTTCGGCGGCTACAAGCAGTCGGGCATCGGCCGTGAGATGGGTGTGGCCGGGATCGAAGAGTTCCTCGAGCAGAAGTCCTTCGCAGCGGTGGTGGCGTGATGAGCGGCGGCAAACCCCTGGACGGCATCCGCGTCCTCGAGGTCGCGATGTACGGGTTCGTTCCTTCGGCCGGTGCGGTGCTGGCCGAATGGGGGGCGGATGTGGTGAAGGTGGAACACGCCCGCACCGGTGATCCGCAGCGCGGGTTGCGCCAGATCGGCCGCTTGAAGGTCGAGGGCGATCCGAATCCCAATATCGAGCACGCCAATCGTGGCAAACGCAGTATCGGACTGGACATGTCGGTCCCCGAGGGGCGCGAGGTGATCTACGAGCTGGCGAAGACGGCCGATGTGTTCCTCACCAGCTTCCTGCCGCAGGCGCGCGCCAAATTCGGCATCGATGTCGACGACATCCGCGCGGTCAAGCCGGACATCGTCTACGCACGCGGCAGCGCGCTCGGACCGCGCGGCGAGGAATCGACGAAGGGCGGTTTCGATATGACCGCCTTCTGGTGCCGTGGTTCGGTCGCCGCGACCATCACCCCGGAGGGGATGGACGGGCTCATCTCCCCGCCCGGTCCGGCCTTCGGCGACACCATCTCCGGCACGAATCTGGCCGGCGGAATCGCGGCGGCGCTGCTGAAACGCGAACGGACCGGCGAATCGTCGGTGGTCGACGTCTCGCTGCTGGGCAGCGGCCTGTGGTCCATGGGCCACACCATCGCGCTGTCGGCACATCTGCGGCAGCCGCTGATCGCGCCCGCACCCGGTTCGCACGGGGCGCCGACCAATCCGCTGTCGGGCCTCTACGAGACCGCCGACGGCCGCTATCTTTCGCTGGTCATGTTGCAGCCCACCAAGTTCTGGGCCGACGTCATGCGCCATATCGACCGGCCGGAGCTGGCCGACGATCCGCGCTTCGCCACAGCGGAGTCGATCGCCGCCAATACCGAAGCGGGCGTGGCGATTCTGCGTGAGGCGATCGGGCAGCGCACCCTCGCCGAATGGACCGAGAAACTCGCCACCATGGCCGGGCCGTGGGCGCCGGTGCAGGACAGCCTGCAGGTCGGCTCCGATCCGCAGATCCGCGCCAACGACTACCTGGTGCAGGTCGGCAGCCTCGAAATGGTCGCCAACCCGGTGCAATTCGATCTCACCGCACCCGATACCGGGCCCGGGCCGGAATTCGCGGCGCACACCGAGGAAGTGCTGCTGGAGCTGGGATTGGACTGGGATCGCATCATCGCGCTCAAGACCGCCGGCGCCATCACGTAGTTTCGCCCGCAGGAAGGCCGACATGCCCTGTGTCGCATCGATCGGAACCTATCTGCCCTGTTGGGGCGGACCGCGCGGCCGTGTGCCCGGCGCGGACGAGGACGCGGTGACCCTGGCCGTGGAGGCCGGGCGGGCCGCCCTCTCGGGCGCCCCGCGTGCCACCGCGTATGTCGAGCGCGTCGTCGTGGTGAGCCGGGATCTGCCGTTGCTGGAGAGCAGCAATGCCGCGGTGCTGCTGGCCGGACTGGGTTTGGATCCCGAACTCGAGGTGATCGAACGACTCGGCGGCGCGCCCGCGACACTGGACGCGCTCAGCTCCGCCCGCCCGCGCACGCTGATCATCGGCGTCGACCTGGATCCGGCCGGTGCGGCCGCGGCGCTGGTCGCCGAGCGCGGACTGGCGGTGCGGACGGCGGCCCGGGTGGCGCGCAGTCTGCCGGTGCGCACCCGCAACGCCACCGGCGACGTCCACGATTACGGTGATCCGCGGCTGCTGCACGAGCGCGGCCTGCTCGCCTCGCTGGCCGCGGCGTGGGTGGATACGCCGGTGATCGTGTCGGGTGTCGACCACGAGCAGGCGGCCCACCTGTGCGTCGGTGACCCACCACGATTGCCGACGACGGGGGCCGGGTCGAGCCTGTTCGCCCTTGCTGCACTGGCCGACTGGGGACAGACGGGGCTGCTCGTCGGGGTCGAGCAGGCCAGTCTGTCGGGGGTCACGGTCTCCGCGGGGCCGGTGCGGGTATACCGGCGCGAGCCCGCGGTGCGAGCCGAACCGGAGGCGGTCGCGGTACCGGGTGCCGACATCCCGATCTCGCTGGCCGCCTACGAGCGGGCCTTCGAGGCCAAGGTGCGCTGGGAGGCCGGTCGCCACCGGGGCCGCGACGAACTGGATTTCCCGCCGCGCTATCGCCTCGGTGACGACGGCCGGCTCAGCACGGACTACACGCTGATTCCGCTGCCACGCACCGGAACCGTGTACACCGAGGTGACGGTGCACGTGCCGGTGCCCGGTCTGCGAACACCGTATTCGCTGGTGATCGTCGAACTCGACGAGGTGGACGTGCGGGCACTGGTCAAGGTCACCGGCACCGACCCCGGCACGGTCCGCATCGGCGATCGTGGGCGCATGGTCCTGCGCCGGGTCGCGGTGCGCTCCGGAGTGCCGGACTACGGGTACGCGTTCGAGCCGGACACGGAGGCGGCATGAGACACAATCGCGCAGCGCTCGTGGCGCCGACCGGGGTGCGGGCGCTCCCGCAAATTACGGAGGCGGCATGAGACACAATCGCGCAGCGCTCGTGGCGCCGACGGGGGTGCGGGCGCTCCCGCGAATTACGGAGGCGGCATGAGACGGGTGGCACTGGTCGGCGCCGGGATGACGCCGTTCGCCGAACATTTCGCGCTCGGAATCAAGGATCTGCTGCCGATGGCCTTCGCCGAATGTGCGGCATCGGTGGACAAGGGGGTCGCGAAATCGGACCTGCAGGCGGCGTGGTTCGGGGCGATGGGCACTCCGGACGGATTCCCCTCGGGCATTCTCGCCGACGTGCTCGGGGTGCCGGAGCTACCCGTCACCCGCGTCGAGAATTCGTGCGCCACAGGCAATGACGCGGTGCGCAACGCCCTGTTCGGCATCGCCTCCGGTGCCTACGATGTGGCGCTGGTGATCGGTGCGGACAAACTCCGCGAAACCGCCTCCAAGGACATGCTGTGGGAGTGGGAGGCGATGACCCGCGATATGGCGTGGGACTACCCGCTCGGCCTGATCGCGCCGGCCGGCTTCGCTCTGCACGTCGCTCGCTACCTGCACGAATCGCCCGCCGGGCGCGAGCATCTGGGCATGATCGCGGTGAAGAACCACCGGCACGGTGTCTCGAATCCGAAGGCGCGCTTACGTTTCGAGATCTCGCTGGAGCAGGCTCTCGCCGCGCCGATGGTGGTGGACCCGTTCGGCGTGTACGACTGCGCGCCGCAGAGCGACGGCGCCGCCGCGCTGATCCTCGCCGCCGAGGACGTGGTGGATCGCTACACCGATCGGCCGGTCTGGATCAGGGGAGTGGGTTTGGGCCTGGATTCGGTGATGCACCAGCACAAACGGGATATGACCACATTCCCGGCGACGGTGCGCGCGGCGAAACAGGCCTTCGCGATGGCGGGGCTGACTCCGGCCGATATCGATGTCGCGGAGGTGCACGATTTCTTCACCGGCATCGAGCTGATCAGCTACGAGGATCTCGGCTTCGCCGACCGCTTCGAGGCCTGCAAACTGGCCGACACGGGCGCGACCAGCGTGGGCGGTGCGCTGCCGGTGAACCCGAGCGGAGGCTTGAAGTCCAAGGGCCACCCGCCGGGGGCCACCGGTGTGGCGCAATGCGTGGAACTGTTCGAGCAGCTGCGCGGCCATGCCGCCAATCAGGTCGACGGGGCGCGAATCGGATTGGCGCACAACCTCGGCGGCCCCACGGCGGTGTCGGCGGTGACGATTCTGGAGGGTCCCCACGGCTGAGATGTCCCCGCGCTGCGAATCCGAGGTCGTCGCGCTCGTCACCGGGCGCGTGGCCCGGCGGCGTGCCGTATTGGATTGGGCCGCAGACTATGTCGGCCGTGACGGCACCGTGCATGTCGTCTGTGACGGCACGCTGGCTCCGGCGCTGGTGAGCTCGATCATGGTCGGCATGTTCGTCGATGCCGAACAGGTCGAACACGCCGATTTCGCGCAGACGGCGATGCTGCTGGCGCCGCACGGCTGTAACTGGACCTGGCAGCATCTGCCCTTCGGGGCCATCGGGCACGCGGTGGCCTTCGCGCGGCGCAAGGGCCTGCTCGCGGTGGTGCCCGCGCGATCGCAGTTTCTGCGCCCGCCGTCCGTGCGAATCGTCTGCCCGCGGTGAATGCCGCTGCGCTCCCTGGCAATCGGCCGCTGTGAGACACCTGTCCGAACTATAGTTTCGTTCGGGTGTGAGAAGGAGATCGCGATGGACCTGTCCCTCGTAGCGCCGGAACTGCGCGGACCCGCGCGCTGGTTGCCGCCGCTGACGATCGGCCGCCGCTGGGCATTGCGCCTGGTGCGCCTGGCCGCCGCGCATCGGCCCGCCCGTCGAATAGCGGGCGTGCGCATCGAGCACCTCGCGGCCGGTCGCGTACCGCTGCGTGTCTATCGCCCCACGGGTACTTCTTCGCCGGTTGCGGTGTTGTGGATTCACGGCGGCGGATACGTTCTCGGCAGTCCGGTCCAGGACGATGCCTTCTGTTCGGTCACCGCCCGCGACCTCGGCGTCACGATCGTCTCGGTCGACTACCGCCTCGCACCCGAACATCCCTTTCCGGCTCCACTGCAGGACTGCTGGATCGCATGGATGTGGTTGCAGCGCAACGCCGCCCGATTCGGTGTCGATCCCGCCCGGGTGGTGCTCGGCGGGCAGAGCGCCGGCGGCGGCCTGGCCGCCTGCCTGTGCCAGCGGCTCGTCGCCGACGGAGGCTCCCGCCCGGCCGCCCTGTGGTTGAGTGCGCCGATGCTCGACGACCACACCGCCGCACGCCGCGACCTGGACGCCCTGCGCCATCTCGGCTGGACCAACGACAACAATCGCTACGGCTGGAGCAGCTACCTCGCCACCCCACCCGGCAGCGCCACCGTGCCCGATTTCGCCGTAGCCGCCCGTCGCGGCGACCTCACCGGCACCCCGCCGACCTGGATAGGCGTCGGCACCATCGACCTGTTCCACGACGAGGACGTCGCCTACGCGGAGCGTCTGCGCGCGGCGGGCGTGCCGGTCGAACTCGACGTCGTCCCCGGCGCGCCCCACGGTTTCGACAGCTGGGCGCCGGGCGCGGGCCTCGCCCGCGAATTCCATGCACGGTCTCGCCGGTGGCTGGCGACGACGATGGGGTTGACGGCTCACGAGGTGTCGAACTCCTGAGCGCTGACCAACCCGGGCGCTCAGAGTTTGTCAGGAACCGGCCGGCGGTGTCGGCACGATCTGCAGTCCGTCGACGAAGGTGTCGATATCGGGTTGGTACATGTCCCGATCGGTGGCCGGGGCTTCGACCGACATGCGGATCGGGTACAGCATGTCGCCTGCGAGGTAATCGAATCCGAGGAACTCGTGGTAGTGGTCGACTCCATCGGTGCCGGACGCGGGCGAAATTCCGGTGGAGCGGGTACCGCCCCGGCCGCACACCTGGACGGTCCGGGATCGCCGCTGCCGCCAGTTGCCCGCGATCCCACTGATCACGTGTGTGTTGCCGGCAGCGCTGCGTGGCGGGGAGACGCCGAGGGTGACCGTCGCGCTGCTCATCCCTCCCGCGTGCCGATCGACACGACGCAACACCAAATCCTCCCCGTCCGCCGGTGTCACCTGCCAGCCCCGCAAGAGCGGAAGCTGGAGCGTGAAGGGCATATCGGGGCGCGCTCTGGTGGTGAAGACGGATCCGTTCGCCGCACTGGCGTCGCAGGCTGTGTGAATCGTCGGCGCCGATGTCGTCTCCGGCGAATCCGATCCCGATGCGCCGCACGAGGTCACACTCGTTGCCACGACGCCGGCCAGAACGAGATGCCGAATGCTCACGCTTGCCAGCCTATCCAGCGGATCGGCGGGCGGTGGTTCGAGTCGACAGGCCGAGAAGCGCTGTCAGAGCGGTTTGCGGTGGGCGGCGTTGAAGCGCGCCTTCTTCTGGCGGTTTCCGCAGGTGTTCATGTCACACCATTTGCGGGTGCGGCTCCGGCTGGTGTCGAAGAAGGCGGCGCGGCAGGTCGGTGATGCGCACAAGGCCAGTTTTCCGTCTCGTTCGCCCGCGATGATGCTGATCGCATCGGCGGCGATCACGCCCAGGGCGTCTTCGACGCAGGACGGCGAGGTAAGTCGCCATCGCCGTGTGCCCTCGGGTGTCAGGATTGCCGTGGCCCGGCCCTGAAGGCTGCGGTCGTTGATGATTCGGACGGCACGTGCGGGGAGTGGGTCGTGGACCGCGGCCGCTGTCGCGGCGGCGTGAATTGCCTCCCGCAGTTCCTGGGCCAGCTCGAGCTGGGCGGTGGTGCAGGAGTCCACGCTCAGCTCGTTCACTGCCAGCCAATCGACGAGTCGCTGCGGCGTCGGAATGCGTTCCACCGGATCACCGTGACGCTCCGACAAAGTTCCCGTGAAGCTCGTCGCCAGCACGGTGCCGAGGCGGAAATCAGGAAACCCAGCAGGCATGGAACCACCATAGCTGGTTGCAGTCTGTCGCCGGCGCATGTTAGAACCGTCTTAGCCGGTTCGCGTAGCCGGCTCCGCGACGACCAGGAGGTCTCATGTCCGCGCTCGGCCACCTCGATCCGGTTTCCACTCCCGCCCCCACTGACGTGCAGCCGTTCGAAGCCCACGCAACCGACGCCGAACTCGACGATCTGCGCGCTCGATTGGCCGCGGCGCGGCTACCGGAGGCTGAGACGGTCCCGCTCGGCGCGTCCGGCCCCCGCCGATGGGCGCAGGGAGTTCCACTCGCCGACCTCGTCGAGGTCGTGAATTACTGGCGCACCGAATACAACTGGCGTTCGTTCGAGGAGCGTCTCGATCGAATCGGCCAGTACCGCACGGCAATCGACGGCCTGGGAATCCACTTCCTGCACCGGCGATCCGCGCGCCCGGATGCGATTCCTCTGATCCTGACGCACGGCTGGCCGGGCAGCATCGCCGAATTCATCGACGTGGTAGACGATTTGGCAGACCCGAAGGACGCATCCGCGCCGGCGTTCCACGTCGTGGTCCCGTCCCTACCGGGCTTCGCTTACAGCGACAAACCGGCCACCACCGGGTGGGGCACCGAAAAGATCGCCGCCGGATGGGTGGAACTGATGGAAAGGCTCGGCTACAGCCGGTTCCTTGCCCACGGCGGCGACTGGGGAGGCAACATCACGACGGTTCTCGGCGGCAGGTTCCCGGAACATGTGCTCGGCATCCATTCGCTGTTCGCCGAGGCCCCGCCCGGATCGACAACGGACGGGCTGACCGCGGCCGAACGTGAGTGGGCCGAGGAAACCCGTCACTTCTGGCGCCACCGCGCCGCATACGCGAAGCAGCAGGCCACCCGGCCACAGACCATCGGCTACTCGCTCCTCGACTCACCGGTCGGACTCCTCGCCTGGATCCTCGACAAGTTCGCCGAGTGGAGCGACACCGACGACAGCCCGTTCGAAACGATCTCCAAAGATCGCATTCTCGACGACGTCACCCTGTATTGGCTGACGCGCACCGGCGCATCGGCAGCCCGCATCTATTACGAAAGCCACAACTCGCTCGACCCCGACCTCCGAGTCGACGTCCCGTCGGCAATCACCATGTACCCCCGCGACATCGAAAAATGCCCGCGCCCCTGGGCGCAGGAGCGGTACCGGCGGATCGTCCGATGGAACGCACCCGAATTCGGCGGACATTTCCCGTCGCTGGAAGTTCCCGAATATTTCGTGAAGGACCTGCGAGAAGGCCTGGCCGCAGTGTCGGCCGCCGGTCTGCCCACGCGCTGCGGATCGAGCATGCTCCCGAGTTCGCACGACAGCGCAGAATATCCATCGTGAGTCTGGACATGGCTATCCTGCGGTGGCTTTCGCTGCATAGGACACCGGCTTTGACCACGGTGGCGCGGGTGGCAATGGATGCCGGGATGAGCAATACGGTCATAGCCGCGGCCGGGGTCGTTGGCTTGGTTGTCGTGGCCGCGAAACGCTGGTGGTGGCAGGGGATTACGATCGCTGTGTCGGTAGTCGCGGCGCAGTGGGCAGCCAGGGCTCTGAAGCATATGATCCGCCGGGAGCGCCCACCGGTCGACGTCTCGGTCGTTCATGTCGGTGCGTTCTCGTTGCCCTCGACCGTGGCCGCGATGACGGCCGCTGTCGCGGTCACCGCCTATTCGGTCCTGCCCTGGCCGGCGGAGCACCGGCGCTGGGTGGGAGGCGTCATCGCCGCGCTCCTCGTCTGCATCGGTATCGCGATGGTCTACCTGGGGGCGCACTGGCCGACGGATGTGCTGGCCGGTTGGGGTCTGGGCGCGGCAGTTGCCGGAATTGTCATGATGGTGGCAAGAGTCGCCTCTCGACGTGTCCGCAAATCGGCAGCGCCCGCGCTCGGAATCCTTCGCACCCCCGACGTTGCCACTCGGGTGCATTCGGCCGGTCGGCTTCCGCGTAACCGTCCGTCGGGACCTTGACACGGTGTCGGCCGTAGCGTTTGACTAGGGAAATTCTCGTTTCACCTCGCATGATGACGGTCGGAGAGGTTGACGTATGCGCAGCGGAGGGTTGACGGGTCCGAGGCCCCGGCGCGGAGCGGGCTACCGCGGAATCGGCATAGCGGCGGCAGTGATCGGGCTCTGCATCGTCTCGCTGGGGGTATCCCCGACGGCTACGGGCGAACCAGTGGCAAACGCTGCCGACACCGGATTTTCCGTTCCCTTCTCCGGGGCGCCCGGATACGAACAGGTGGCGCCGACGCGGATGAGCAGCCCGGATCAGCTGAACCAGCCGCTCGGCGAGGCGGCGGCGGATCGGATCGCGGCGCAGATCGGGCTCGACCGCGCCGATGCGTTGACCGATCAGCAGTATCAGGATTTGAGCAGCGGTGGGGGAGTCGGCGGCAATCGGGGCGCGGCGAATGTGATCAACGCGTGCGTCGACATCCTCGCGAATACGGTCGGCCGACCGCTCTATTCCGATGTCGGCGGGCAACGTACGCCCTCCACCCTGGCCAGTTACGGGCTGTATGTGAATCCGAGCGGCATGCTGGAGAGCCCGGCCAACGCGGACGCGCCGACACGGCAGGTGAATACCCTGATCGCGCCCGGCGGATATGTCGGTAACTGGTTGCGGGACAACGGTGCGACCCGGAGTCTGGTCGCGCTGTACCGATCCGCCTACACGGTGCAGGCCGCCTACGGTTTTGTGGCGCAACAGATTTCGGGTGCGGCTCAGCTGGTCACCAACACAAAGGGAGATACGAGCACCGTGGTCGGCATGTCGATGGCGCCGCCGCTGTGGATCGTGAACTTCGCCCTGATCTACATCTTGAGACCCGCCTCGGCGGCGGCCATGCCCGCCTACTGGGCTCCCATTCCCGGCCCCGTGGTCGACGCCATGAAGGCCAGTCCCACCGGGCAGGTCCCGTTCGGCGAATACGCCTCCTACTTCGGGTAGTGCCCGCACACGGCCGGCACGTGGCGGTTTCCCGAGGTCCGGGAAATCCCGGCCGCGATTAGAGTCGGGGCATGAGTAGCGACCCGCTTGCACTGCCGTCGGCCGAGTGGCCGGACTGGCTCGGCGATTACGTCCGCGGCCGGCTGCGGACTGCGGCGGAAACGGTGGCGCAGCTGAAGGCCGCGACACCCGGCGACACCGCCGGCGTGCTCGAACTGTGGAACGACGCCGACATCGCGCTGCGCGGGGCCGATTCGGCCGCGCATCTGTTCGCCGAAGTTCACCCCGATCCCGGGGTGCGCGGACCGGCCGAGGAATTGGTGCAAGAGGTCGATCGAGCCCGGACCACGCGCGATCTGGACCGCGATCTCTACGACATCGTCGCCGCCACCGACTCCGCGAGCCTGGACGAGGTGTCGGCGCGCATGCGCGAGCATGTCCTGCGCGATTTCCGGCGCAGCGGTGTGGACCGCGACGAGCCGACCCGGGACCGGCTCCGGGAGATCTCCGAGCGGCTCACCGCGCTCGAACAGGAATTCGGCCGCACCATCCGCGAAGACGTCCGCTCGATCCGGGTCGCACCCGGCCGACTCGACGGGCTGCCCGCGGATTTCGTCACCGCGCATACGCCCGGGGCGGACGGGCTCGTCACGGTCACCACCGACTATCCGGACTATCTGCCGTTCCGTACCTACGCCCGGGACGCCGAGGCGCGCCGCGACCTCACCGTGGAGTTCGAGAGCCGCGGCTGGCCCGCCAACGACGCTGTGCTGCACGAGATCCTGGATCTTCGTGCCGAGAAGGCACGGCTGCTCGGCTTCGACAGCTGGCCCGATTACGACGCCGACGTCAAGATGATCGGCAGCGGGCACGCCATCGCCGAATTCATCGAGCGCATCGCGAGCGCCGCCGACGCCGCGGGCCGGCGCGATCTCGAGACACTGCTCGCCCGGCGCCGCGAGGACGAGCCCACCGCCACGCGCATCGACCGCTCCGAGGTCGGCTACTACACCGAACTCGTGCGCCGCGAACAGTACGACGTCGACGCCCGGGAGGTGCGCCGCTACTTCGATTTCCCGCGCGTGCGAGCCGGTCTGCTCGAAGTCACCGGCCGCCTCTTCGGACTGGAGTATCGACCCGTCGACGTACCGCGCTGGCACGAGGACGTCACCGTCTACGACGTCTACGCCGACGGTGAACGACGCGGGCGGATCTATCTGGACCTGCATCCCCGCGAGGGCAAATACAAGCACGCCGCGCAATTCGACCTCGTCGGCGGTGTCGCCGGAAAACTCCTGCCCGAGGGCGTGCTGGTGTGCAACTTCTCGCGCGGACTGATGGAACACCAGCACGTCGTCACGCTGTTCCACGAGTTCGGGCACCTGATCCACCACGTCGTCGGCGGCCACCAGGACTGGGCGCGCTTCTCCGGTGTCGCCACGGAATGGGACTTCGTCGAGGCTCCGTCGCAGATGCTGGAGGAATGGGCGTGGGACGCAACCGTTCTCGCCACCTTCGCCGTCGACGAGACCGGTGCGCCCATCCCCGCCGAACTGGTGGACCGCATGCGGGCGGCGAAAGAATTCGGCAAGGGCGTTTCGGTCCTCACACAGGTCGGCTACACCGAGGTGTCCTATCTGCTGCACCAGGACCGGCCCGCCGACCACGACCCGGTGGTCGTGGATGCCGTGACGCGGCACAGCGGGATCGCCGAGGTGCCGCAGACCCATTTCCAAGCCTCGTTCGGGCACCTGGCCGGCTACACCTCCGCGTACTACACCTATCTGTGGAGTCTGGTGATCGCGAAGGATCTGTTCTCCGCGTTCGACGCCGGCGACCTGTTCGATCCCGTTGTGGCGCAACGTTACCGCGACCGGATCCTGGCACCGGGTGGTTCGCGCGACGCGGCCGATTCGGTGGCCGACTTTCTCGGACGCCCCTTCACCTTCGACGCGTTCGCGGCCTGGCTGGACCGTGCACCCACGCCGCATACGGTGTCGTGAACGGGGCCTACGTCGTCAGTTGTGCGTCCAGTCGGGTTGCAGCAGGTCCGCCACCCGGGTTTCGCGGCCGAGGAGCACGACGTCGCGGAATTGCAGCAGTATGGCGCCGGTCGGTGCGTGGATGGTCATCGAGTCGCCGATCCTGAGTTGCAGCAGCCGGGAGCCGTCCGGCCGGTCGACCCAGTGCGGCACATCGTCGGCGGCGAGGCGGTCGAGCCGAACGAAGTGAACGGCGTGCACCTCGTCGGCGTTGGGGTCGAGGGCCCCGGGGTCGTCGAGGGCGACGACGATGGGAGTGATCGCGAAACCGGACGCCGCCGGGAAGTCGTCGAGCCGGCCGAGGACATCGGTGGGCGAGGCGACCAGGCCGACCTCCTCGTGCAGTTCGCGTAATCCCGTCGCGATCGCGCTTTCGTCACCGTCGACCCGCCCGCCGGGCAGCGCCCACTGACCGGCGTTGCGGCCGCGATAGGCCCGTTTGATCACGATCACGCAGGGGTGCCCGTCGTGCTCGACCACACACAGCACGACGGTGGCCCGGCGAATTCCCGGTGCATCGAGCGTCGTGCGGAACCCGAACTCGCGCAGGTGCGCCGTGGCGAGGTCCCGGAAATTCTGCACACTCCTCATTCCTCGATAGTGTCATCACCGACGTCCGGGCGGGCGGTCCGTCTCGGACGCTGGACCCGCGCCGGGCGTCAGCAGCGGAACCGGTGGTAACGGGGAGGATTCGGCCGAGGTCCGGAAGCCGTCGATCATGAATGCGGCGAAGCGCCGCGACGCCGCGACTCGGGCCTCCGGTGTCCGCGCCTGAATGCCGTTGTTGGCCATGATCATCAAGAGCAGGTCGTCCAGCACGACCTCCGGACGCAGCCGGCCGGTGGCCTTGGCGCGGCGGAGCAGTTCGGCCGTGGCCGCCAGCGTGGCGGTACGCAACGCCGCGAAGTCCATCGCATGCGGGAAGGTGGACATGAAAGCCGCGGTGAAACCTCGGTCGCGGGCATACATCTCGCACAGTTTCTCCACGGCACCGCAGAAACCCTGCCACGGGTCCGGGTTGCGCAGACCTTCGTCCACGATGGACCGGCACGCGTGCATCTGATCGGTGAACGCCTCGGCGACCAGCAGTTCCTTGGTCGGGAAATGGCGATAGAGGGTGGCGGGACCGACCTCGGCGCGACGCGCCACCTCCCGGATCGGCACGTCGAGGCCCTGGGTGAGGAATACCGCACGCGCCGCGTCGAGGATGCGGGCGCGATTGTCCCGCGCATCCGAACGCAGAGAGTGAGACGAACGCCTGGTCACCACTCTCACTTTAGCTAAATGGACGCGGGCGTCCGTTACGGTCCGCCTGTCGATGCTCGAGCGGACAGAAGACGGAGCAGAGCAGTGAAAGCAGTGATCATCGAAGCGTTCGGCGGACCCGAGGTGCTGACGGTGGCCGAGGTGCCCGATCCGATCGCGGGCGCGGGACAGGTCGTGATCGCCACCGAGGCGATCGGTGTCGGCGGAGTGGATGTCCTGATCCGTCGTGGCGGGCCGGCCGGTTACGGATTCGCGCCGGGGCATGTTCCCGGCAGCGAGGTCGCCGGAACCGTGGTGGCCGTGGGCGACGGTGTCGACCCCGCATGGACCGGACGGCGGGTGTGGGCATTCACCGGCGAAGGTGGTGGTTACGTGGAATATGCCGCCGTGCGGGCGGATTCGCTCGTCGCACTGCCGACGGGCCTGTCCGCCGCGCAGGCGGTGACGCTGGGCACCTCCGGGATGGTGGCGCGCTTCGCTCTGCGCCACGCCCATCTCGCGCAGGGCGAGTCGGTATTGGTGCGGGGTGCGGGCGGCGGCATCGGCGTCATGGCGGTCCAGTTGGCGGTGCGCCTCGGCGCCGGGGCGGTCGCGGTCACCACCTCGTCGGCCGCGCGCGGCGAACGCCTGCGCGACCTCGGGGCGACCCATGTGCTGGACCGGTCCGGCGCGGGCGACGCGGAGGCTCCCGCCGCCTATGACGTCGTCATCGATATCGTCGCCGGGGCGGAGTTGCCGGCCTTCTTCGCCAGGCTCGCACCGAACGGCCGGATGGTGGCCGTCGGGGCGATGGGTGGACTGCCGCCCGCGGATTTCGGCATGGAAATGATCGCCGCCTTCAAGAAGTCGATGTCGTTCGCCACCTTCAGCGCCGACACCGTGCCGTGGGGCGAGCGTCGCACCGCGACCGCCGAACTGTTCGACGCGGCCGCCCGCGGTGACCTGAAAGCGGTTGTGCACGACGAACTTCCCTTGGACCAGGCGGTGCTCGCCCATCGCCGGATGGCGGCCGGTGAGGTCTTCGGCAGGCTCGTGCTCACCCCGCCGGGGAACCGGCCGACGCCGGCCTAACGGCCCCGCCGCACCTGATCGAACGGCACATCCCGGTCGGCGGCGTCCTCGCGCGGCATGCTCAGTACGCGTTCGCTGATGATGTTGCGGGCCATTTCGGTGCTGCCGCCGGCGAGGCTCCAGGCCTGCCGGTAGAGGTACTCCTGGCCGGCTCGGCCGAGGCCGGGTTCGGCGCCCGGGTCGCCGGTCGCGGCGGCGGCGCCGGCGATGCGCAGGGCGGCATCGGACTGCAGCCACGAATTGCGGGCGCTGAACAGGCGCACGATCGAACCGGCGGCGGGAGCCAGATCGCCGGCGGCGATGCGGGCGCCGACATGGGCGATGAGCTGGTCGTGAACCAGATTCATCGCATGCGCTTCGCCGATGTCCTCGCGCACGCGCGGGTCGGCGAGTTGTCCGGTGCGCCGGGCGATCTCGATGAGGGCGCGCACATCGCGGCCACTGTGCTGGCCCACGCCGCTGGCATATGGGGAGGCGCCACCGACCGCGCTGCGTTCGTGCTGCAGCAACCGGCTCGCGACCGCCCAGCCGCCGTCGACCTCGCCGACCACGGCTTCGGCCGGGATCCGGACATCGTCGAAGAACTCCTGACAGAATTCGGTGGATCCGTCGACCTGGGTGATCCGGCGGATGGTCAGTCCGGGGGAGTGCACCGGCACCAGGAACATGGTCAGCCCGGCATGTTTGGGCACCTGCCAGTCGGTGCGGGCCAGGCACAGCGCATAGTCGGCGGCATAGGCGCCCGAACTCCAGATCTTGGACCCGTTCAGCACCCACTCGTCACCGTCACGATCGGCGCGGGTGGTGAGGCCGGCCAGATCGGATCCGCCGCGCGGTTCGGACAGGAATTGCACCAGCAGCTCCTCACCGCGCAGCGCGGCGGCGATGTGGGTGCGTTTCTGCTCCTCGTTTCCCATGTCGAGAAGTGTTGCGGCGCAGATGGTGAGGGTCGGGATATTGAGCGCCAGCGGCATCTCGTACGGGCGCGACTCCTCGGTGAAGGCGCGCTGATGGGCCGGGCTCAGGCCCAGGCCGCCGTATTCGTCGGGAAAGCAGATCCCGGCGAAGCCGCCGTCGTAGAGAATGCGCTGCAGTTCGCGAGCGCGGGCCCACACCTCCGGCGATTTCTGCTCACCCGAACGGACCGGCGGCGCGGGCGGCAGCGTGTCCCGCAACCAGCGGCGGGCGCGGTCGCGGAAACTGTCGACCGATTCGGTTGTGGTGGTGGCGGATTCGGTGGTGCTCATGCGGGGATCGTCTCCAGCAGATCGGTGAGCCGGCGCCGGTGTTCGGCCGGGGTGCCGTACAGGGCCCGTCCGAGCGTGACCCGGCGCAGATACAGATGCAGATCGTGTTCCCAGGTGACGCCGAGCCCACCGTGGATCTGCACGCATTCCTGCACGATCTCGCCGGCCGTGGCGCCGACGAAGGATTTCGCGACGCCGACCGCCTCGGCCGTGTCGACGGTGTCGTCGCCGAAGCTCGCGGCCGCGGCCCAGGAGGTGGCCCGGCATGCCTCCAGGGTGGTGGCGATGTCGGCGGCCCGGTGTTTGAGCGCCTGATACGAGGCGAGCGGACGGCCGAAGGTGTAGCGGTCGAACATCCACTGCACCGTGGCCTCGAAGGCTCGCTGCGCGGCTCCGGCCATCTCCGCGGCGCTCAGCGTGGCGGCCACGAGCAGTTGCGCCTCGGCGGCGGCCGCGGCGGCTTCGGGATCGCGCTGCACCACGGCGTCCGAGGCGACGGATACGTCGTCGAAAACGACTGTGGCCGTGCGACGCACGACGTCCAGGGTCCACACCGGCGTGACGGTGACACCGGGCGCGTCCGTGGCGACGAGGAGCTGCACCGGGCCCTCGGGCCCGTGGGCGTCGACGATCAGCAGATCGGCCTGGGCGCCGTATTCGACGCGATCCTTCATCCCGGAGAGCCGGTACCCGGCACCGTCCGGCGTGGCCACGGTGTCGAAGGTGGCGGGAGCCGGACCAGTGCCCGGTTCGTAGTGGGCCCAGGTCGCGATCGCGGCTCCGGCGAGGACGTCCGCGATCGCCGCGTCGAAATCCCCTGTGCTGCCGAGTAATCCGGTCAGCGCGGCACTCACCGCGAGCAGCGGCCCGGGGGCGCACGCGCGCCCGAATTCCTCGGCGAGCAGTGCGAGGTCGGCCATCGGCGTGTCCGATACCGCGCCGCCGCCGAGCCGTTCGGGGACCAGGGGCGCGGTCCAGCCCAGCTCGGCGCCGCGCCGCCACCAGTCTCGATCGAAGCCGTCGGGGGAGTCGGCGAGGCGGCGCACCGTGTCCACGGGCACGGTGGCGGCGAGAAAGTCGCGGGTGGTGGTCCGGAACAGCCGTTGGTCGGCGGTGGGGGCGGCAGTCACGAATGTGGTCCTTACGCAAGGGCCTCCCGCGAACCCGGTGAGGTGTGCGGATATCGAGTTCGCGGGAGGCGGGGCACCCATCGGCGACGTCGAGAGGCCGGCGCGCCGCCGATGGGAGTGGTGGCCGGTCGACACCCCGGGGTGGCGACCGGAGTTTCTACAGCGGTTCCCAGAAGGTGATCTGGGTGGCCTTCGGGTCTATCGCCGGGCTGAGGGTGGATCGGCCCTCCGCCGAGTTGGCGCGCAACTGCTTGAAGACCGCTTCGGCGTCGCCGTCGATCTCGTAGACCGCCAGATATCGGTGCGTGGCGCCCTGCCCCTCGAGCTGCGGGGCCCGATACCGCGAACACGAACGGATGCCCTCGATCTGCAGCAGTTCGGGAATGTGCACGTCGTTGTACCAGGTGTTGTATTCGTCGTCCATGCCCTCGCGCGGGGTGGAGAAGACCAGCATCTGCATGGTGTGTGCCTAACGATCAGTGGTGGGGGACAACCGCTTTCGCGCCCTCAGGCGCGCTGGGCGTACAGCTCGGCCCACTCCTTGCGGGGCCGGACGGTCAGATCGACATCGGCGGCCTGGGCGCGCAGCGCGCCGACGGTCGCCTGCTCGCGCGGGATGTGCGCGAAGGGTTCCCAGTTCAGGAACCGGCAGGCGTTCTGCCAGGTGATCTTGTCGATGTCGGCGTCGTCGGCGCCCGCCGCCTCGAGTTCGGCCAGGACGAATTCCGGGGCGTCGGGCCACAGCGAATCCGAATGCGGGTAGTCGCATTCCCACGCGATGATGTCGATGCCGATCTCGTGCCGCAGCTTCAACGAGGTCTTGTCGGTGACGTAGCAGGCCATGACGTGCTCGCGGAACACATCCGAGGGCATCTTCCCGCCGAAGTCGCGGCGCAGCCACTTCTGATTGGTGTAGTGGCGGTCCGAGCGGTCGAGGAAATACGGGATCCAGCCGATGCCGCCCTCGGACAGCGCCACCTTCAATCCCGGATAGCTGCGCAGCGCGGGGCCCCACAGCAGATCCTGGACCGCGATCTGGGACACGCTGGGCGCCAGCACCATCAGATTGTCGATCGGCGCGTCCGGGGCCATGCGGAGGGCGCCGAAGCCGGGCCCGATGTGCAGGTTCATCACCAGGCCGGTATCGGCGAGGGCGGCGAACACCGGACCCCAGTACTCGATGTCGTGATAGGACGGGTGGCCCTCCACGTGCGGAATCTCCGACATGGTCACGCCGTGGAATCCCTTGGCCGCCACCCGCTGGATCTCCGCCACCGCCAGTTGCGGATCCCACAGCGGCAGAATGGCATTCGGGATGAACCGGCCCGGATAGGTGGCGCACCACTCGTCGATGTGCCAGTTGTTGTAGGCCTGGATCATCGCCACGGTGATCTCGTCCTTGAACTGACTCAGGTGGCCCGCGCTGAAGCCGGCGAAGGTCGGGAAGCACATCGAGGCGAACACGCCGTTGGCATTCATATCCCGCACCCGGTCGTGAATGTCGTAGACGCCCGGACGCATCTCGGCGTAGCGGGTGGGGTTCTTGTCCCACTCCTCCTTGGGCCAGCCGACAACCGCGTTGAGCCCGGTGACGCCGACCGGCCGGCCGCGATAGGTCCACTGATCGATGCCCTGCTCGTTGGTGAGCAATTGTGGCACGTACTCGGCGTACTTCTTCGGCGTATGCCGGTCGAACATGTCGGCCGGCTCGACCACGTGGTCGTCGATGCTGACCAGGATCATGTCATCGATATTCATGAGGTTCCTCGTGCTGGTGCGGACGGCGGCGGCCCGGCGCGGCGGGCGACAGTGCGAGATGATGAATCTCTGTTATGGAGAATCATACTCTCCTATTTGGCTGCGACGATACACCCGATTCGGCGCCCGCACGGCAAACGGCCGATTCCGCCCTGCCCGCTACGTCGCCCGGTAGACGACCTGCCCGGCGACGATCGTGGCGGCCACGGGCGACGAGTCGAGCACCTCGCCGAGTTCGGTGGGCGGAACGCGCAGCAGGGTCAGATCGGCGGTGTGGCCCGTGGCGATGGTGCGGGGAATATGTGGCCTGGCGGCGGTGCCGAAGAACAGCGACAGCGCGGTGACCGGTGACAGCGCCTCCGCCGGTCGGCCCGGGGCGCGATCGATGGCGGCGCGCACCACCGCCCAGGGGTCCGGGTCGCCGAAGGGCGCGTCGGTCCCGGCCGCCACCCCGACGCCCGCGGCGAGCAGCGAACCGAGCCGCCACAGATCGGGCCGGTCCTCGGCGGGCACCTCTCGGGCGTACTGGGCGGCGCGCTCGATCAGGAAGTGCGGTTGGGTGATCACCGGAATATCGTTGCGGCGCAACCAGGTCAGCACCTCGGCGGGAACGACGGCACCGTGTTCGATGCGGTCGCCGGGCACCACCCCGGCCAGATCGAAGGCGGCCATGGTCAGGATCAGCTGCACGCGGGTGACGCAGTGCACCGCCGCAGCCCGCCCCGCACTGTGCAACCGGCGCAGCCGCACCACGAAATCGTCGAGGTCCGGCAGGGCGGTGTCGTCGAGCAGAATTTTGGTGGGCCCCAGACGGAATCGCTCGACGTGCGGATCCTCGATATCGGGTTCGGCCATGCAGTAGACGCGCTGCACGATGCGCCCGTCCAGCACCGCGGCGGCCAGGATGCCGACCTCGGGCCGGGTGAGATCCGGTGTGGCATCGGTGAATCCGGTGACTCCGCGTGCCGCGGCCACCGCCGAGACGGGGGCCGGGTCGGGTGCCAGGCAGCCGAGCCGGTCGCCGAGCCAGGTATCCATTCGCCACAGCCGGCCCGTGACCCGGCCCTGCGGATCACGTTCCACCCCCGGCAGATGACAGTTGTCGACCTCGAGCAGGACGCAGGCGTGGGAATCGAGGATCCACAGCGCGCCGGAACGATGCTGCACCCGCACCGGCCGCCCGACATCCATGCGGTCCAGCGCCCACCGGTCGATCGCCCCGGCGACGTCGTCGTGGTAGTCCACGGCGCGGATCCAGGCATGTCCGGGTGTCCGGCGTGCGGCCTCCCGCAGACGCGCCGCCAGTGCGTGCGGGCCGTGAATCCGGTCCGGCCCCACCGGAATCGACTCGGAGCGCGCGGCGAGTGAGCGCAGGTGGATGTGATGGTCGTGCAGGCCCGGCACCAGCCATCCGCCGCGCGCGTCGATATCGTCCTCGCCGGCCTGTGGCCGCAGGCCGCGCCCGCATTCGGTGATGGTGCCGCGTTCGCAGCGGATATCGGTGTGGGCGCTGCCGTAGACGACGGCGTTGCGTATCAACATGCGACACCACCCGGGAATGCGGACTCGGCGTGCGTCTGTGCGGAGCGCGGGGACAGGACTGCCTGGGTGTGTCCGGTGTGCGCGCACCGGACCTGCCAGCGCCCGTCATGGGTGAAGACCCGGTGCGGGCCCGCGCAGCGCGGTGGCGCGGCGGCGAAAGCGGCCGTGACCGAGCGCATCGAGACGTCGGCCAGGACACCGCCGCCCGCCCGTACGGCCGCGCAGACCGCCAGTGCCGCAGCGATTCCCGAGAGCGGGTCGCCGATCGCATCCGCGCAGAACACCGGCATGCCGTGTCCGGTGCCGACGAGCCCGCCGGCCACCGCGGCGTCGTCGCCGAAGGCGACCCGCATCGGTTCGGATCGGCCGTAGCCGGTGAGACCGACCCAGATCTGGCCGGGACGCAGCCCCCGCCGGTCGGGCCCGAGCCCCAGTTGCGCCAGCGCGCGGGGGCGGGAGGCCTCGATCACGATATCGGCGGCCGCCAGCAGCGCCGCCAATTCGGCTCGCCCGGAATCGGTGCGGAAGTCGACGGTGCGAAATTCGTGTCCGGCGTGCAGGGTGTCGAAGAAATGGTGATCCGCCCGCGCACCGTCGGGCCGATGCGGACTCTCCACCTTGATCACCCGTGCCCCGGCCCGGCCGAGAATGTGGGCGCACAGCGGCCCCGCCCACATCGAGGACAGGTCCACCACCAGCCGCCCGGTCAGGTCTCGCCAGGGTGCCGGCGCCGCGAGCCGGGACAGCTGCCACGGTGGCGTGCCCGGATCGGCCTTCGGTCCGCCGGGGGGAAGGGCGGCGGCCGGGACCCCGAGCAGTTGGGCGCGGTCGGCCAGGTCGGCGGCGGAGAGGTCAACGGCGAACTGCGCCAGCGCTTTCCAGTGGTCGCCGGTCCGGTGGGCGCCGATGATCGCGGGCACGGCGGCGATATCGTCGGGGCGCGACAGGGTCAGTGCGCACCAGCCGTCGGCGGTGCGCAGCAGGCGGGTGGACCCGCCCGCCGAGCGTGTGCCCGCGCGCCGGAAACCGTGGTCGACCGCACGCGCGGTGAGTACCGGACCGGGAGCCAGCGTCACCGCCCGTCCCAGCGCGGCGGTCGTGCGCGCGAGCAGGCTCAGGACCTCGCCCAGCCGGGCGAAGGCGGGCGCGGGGGAGATGTCGGGCGGCCCGCCCGCGGGCCCGGTGAGGTCCATGGCGCCCGACGCCGCCCAGCGACAGACCTCGCACTCGTACCTGGACGCGTCGTTCGGGCGCGGCGGCCACAGTTCGGATACCCGGTGGGCGAGCGTGGCCGACGGGGACAGTGCGGCTGGATGGTTCATCTCGGGCCTCCTCGGCGAGGGGTGTGCGCGGCCGTCGCTACGACGGCCCGCCGGTGGGCTCGATGCGATCCACCAGGCCCCAGCGCAGGGCGGTGTCGACGTCGATGGTGGCGCCGGTGAGCATCGCCCAGGCGGCCCGCCAGCGCCCGATCCGGCGCGGCACGCTCACCGTGCCGCCCGCGCCCGGGACCAGGCCCATCCCGACCTCCGGGAAGCGGAACCAGGTGCCCGGCGCCGCGGTGACGATGCCGCCGAACGCGGCGATCTCGGCGCCCGCGCCGACACAGGCGCCGTGGGTGTCGATTCGCAACCGGGCGGACAGGCGGTCCAGCACCCGCCACGGCGCCCGGTCCAGGCGCACCAGATAGGCGGCCACCGGGTCTGTCGCACAACCGAACTCGTCGAGGTCGCCGCCGCTGCAGAAGGACGGTCCCGCGCCCGCGAGCCGGACCGAGGTGATACTCAGGTCGGCCTCGGCGACCTGCGCGGCCGCGAGCAGTTCCTCGCGCAGCCGGGCGCTGAGCGCGTTGCGGCGGCGCGGCCGATCCAGCACGATGGCGAGTTCACCGCCCGCGCGGTCGATCCGGACCAGCTCGCCGGATTCGTCGTCCGGTGCCCGGACCGGTCCCCGAGCCTCGAGCCAATCGCGGAATTCCGTGCCGCCCAGCAACATCGAGTAGACCGCCGCTTCGGCGGCCAGCGCCGGGAGGGTGGGCAGCGCGGAAGTCTGCCGCAGCAGGTGACCGCAGGCCAGCGCCGCCCGGGGCGCGTGATCGACGGCGGCGGCGAGTATCTCCACCGCGGCGGCGCAATCGGTCACCGTGACCACGCGCCGGTCCCGCAGCGGCAATTCGCTCACCGAGACGGTCGCCGCCTCGAGAATCGGATGCAACCGCGCGGGCACCGGATCGCCGGCGACGGCGACGGTGAGTGCCGCGCCGGTGGCGATCGAGCCGGCGATATCGGCGATGTGTTCGGGACTCGCGCGCCGCAGTCCGTCCAGGTCGACGACGGTGAGCGGCCGATGCGGCCTTCCGTCGCGGTCCAAGCTCAGGTCGGCGAATCGCAGGTCTGCGTCAGCAGCGCTGGTGGTCATCGTCACCGCCGTTCTGTGAGGCCGCGAATGCTCGCGGGCAACCGGATGCGCGCACGGGAACCGGAACAGGCCGAACCGATTCCCGTGCGCTCGGTGCTGCGGCGGCCCGCGCCGGGTCCCCGGGGGCGTCCGGATCCCGGGGACCCGCGCGTGGAACGGGTTACCGCAGCTGGTCTTTCATCACCTTTCCGGTCGCGTTGAGCGGTAGTTCGTCGAGGAACACCACGGCACGCGGCACCTTGTATCCGGCCATGTTCTCGCGGCTCCAGGCGATGAGCTCGGCCTCGGTCAGCGGCGCGCCCGCGACGACGAACGCCTTGCCCACCTGGCCCATGCGCTCGTCGGGCACGCCGATCACCGCCGCCTGCACCACCGCCGGATGCTGCAGCAGCACGCCTTCGATCTCCGCGGGATAGGCGTTGAAGCCGCCGACGATGAACATGTCCTTCTTCCGTCCGATGATGCGCAAGCGGCCGCCCTCGTCCACGGCACCGAGGTCGCCGGTGTGCAGCCAGCCCTCGGCGTCGACCGCCTCCGCGGTGGCCGCGGGATCGTCGAGATAGCCCTGCATGACGGTGTAGCCGCGCAGCAGCACCTCGCTGTCGGCGGCGATGCGGACTTCCACACCGTCGCACGGGGTTCCGGCGGTCGTCGCGATCTGCTCGAAAGTGTCCCCCGGGCGCGAGGCGGTCGCGGTACCCGCCTCGGTGAGCCCGTATCCGGTCATGATCGAGCGGAACGGGAGTTCGGTCTTCACCCGGCGGATCAGTTCCACCGGGATGTCGGCCGCCCCGGTGACCGCGGACCGCAGCGACGACAGGTCGTAGCGCCCGCGCGCCCCGAGCAGCGAGTGGTACAGCGTGGGCGGGCCGGGCAGCATCGTGATCCGTTCGCGCGCAACGAGTTCGCAGACGCGGTCCACATCGAACACCGGCACCGGCAGGATGGTGGCGCCACGGATGAACGAGGCCAGCACGCCGGCCTTGTAGCCGAAGGTGTGGAAGAAGGGATTCACCGCCAGGTAGCGGTCACCCTCGCGCAGATCCGCCAGCTCACACCATTCGGTGTACAGCCGCAGATTCTGGCGATGGTTCATCATCACGCCCTTGGGGCGGCCGGTGGTGCCCGAGGTGTAGATGACGTCGGAGATGTCGGTCCCGGCCACCTCGCGTTCGAAAGGTGAACCGCTGGACAGGAAATCGGAGGCGAGGTCGATCACCGGCACGCCGTCGGGCCCGCGCAGTTCTCGCCCCAGGAAGCCCTGCTGTACCAGCAGCAGTTTCGCTCCGCTACGGCCGATCACATCCGCCGCCTCCGCCGCCTGAAACCGGGTGTTGACCGGAACCAGCACGCCGCCCGCGGTGAGCAGGCCGAAGGCGGCCACGATCCAGGCCGCGGAATTGGGCGCCCAGATCGCCACCCGGTCGCCCTTGCCCACCCCGGCCTCCGCGAAGGCGCCCGCGGCCCGGCGCACCCGCTCGACGAGTTCGGTGTAGCTCAGCCTCAGATCGCCGTCGACGACCGCCTCGGCGTCACCGAAGCGATCGGCCGAGGAGGCGACCATCTGCGGGATGGTCTCCCAGCTCATACCGCGGGCCGCACCGCTCATACCTTCAGCAACCTCGCCAGGTTGCCGCCCATGATCTTCTCCTGGTTGGCCAGCGGCATATCTTTGATCTCGTTGATGTAGCGGGCCGGTTCGGCCAGACCCTCCGGGTGCGGGTAGTCCGAGCCGAACAGCACGTTCTCCACCCCGATCAGATCGGCGATGGCCTGCAGATCCTCTTCCCAGAACGGGCTGACGTGGATGCTGCGCTTGACCGCCTCGACCGGATCCTGGAAGCCGAAGCCCTCCGGCGCCTTCTTGTACACATCGTGCAGATTCTCGAGCAGCGGGGCCAGCCAGGAGGCACCGTTCTCGATGACGGCCACCTTCAGCTCGGGGTGGCGGAACAGCGCGCCGTGGCACACCCACGAGGCGACGGCGTCCTGGATCGGGCGCCATTCGGTGGTCATCCGGAAGGTGTTGGTCTTGAACGGCAGCATCTCGAGGTTGCTGCCCTCCCATTCGGCGTTGAATCGCGAATAGCCGCTGTCGGAGGAGTGCATCGTCACCAGCACGTCGTGCTCGACCACGCGCTTCCAGAACGGGTCGAATTCCGGCAGGGCGAACGAGCGCGGCCCGCGCAGACCCGGCACCGGAGCCGGGCGCACCAGAATCGCCTTGGCGCCGTGTTCGACACACCAGTCGAGCTCCTCGATCGCCTTCTCCACGATCGGCAGGCTCACCACCGGCACGGTGAAGATGCGGTCCTTGTAGTTGAAACCCCACTCCTCGAGCAGCCACTGGTTGAGCGAATGCACCACGGCGTGAATGAGATCGGGGTGATGGCGCATGCGCTCCTCGATGAGGCTGGCCAGGGTCGGGAACATCAGCGTGCGGTCGAGCTGTAGCTCGTTCATGAGCTCGAGGCGCGGGCCGGGCTCGTAGAACGCGGGAATCGAGCGCATCGGCTTACCGAAGATCTCCCGGCGGCTCTTACCCTCGGGATTGCCGTTCTTGAAGTACTCCTCCATCGCGCCGGGCCGCGCGACCACCTCGAAGGTGGGATTGGGGATGTACTCGCTGATCTGGCCGAGGACCGCGATCTTGGTGCGGCCGTTGAGTTCCACGTACTGGATGGCGCCCTCGAACTCCTTCGGCAGGTGCCGGGTGAGGGCCTCTTTGGTTTCGTACAGGTGGTTATCGGCGTCGAAGAGCTGGTACGGCAGCTCGATCTTCGTCATAAGAGTCTCCTTTGTTCGTTATGAGAATCATATTCTCAGTTTTTGCGCGTGGCAACGTCCTGCCCGGCGGCCACGGCGGCGCGCACGCGGTATTTCTGGACCTTGCCGCTCGGGGTGCGGGGGAACTCGTCGACGATGTGCAATTCCTCGGGCCACTTCTGCTTGGCCAGGCCGGCCTCGGCCAGATGCGCCTGCACGTCGGCCAGCGTCGGGGTGGTGCTGCCGGACCGCAGCCGGACCACCGCGGCGGCATGTTCGATGAGCCGCGCATCGGGCGCGGCGACGACGACGGCTTCGGCGACCGCGGGCATGCGGTGCAGCACGTCTTCCACCTCGACCGCGCTGATGTTCTCGCCGCCGCGGATGATCAGATCGGTGGTGCGGTCGGTGATGGTGAGATAGCCGTCCTCGTCCAACCGGCCGACATCGCCGGTGCGGTACCAGCCCTCGTCGTCGAAGGCGGCCGCGGTCAACTCCGGATCCGTGTAGCCCAGGCACAGATCCGGTCCGCGACTGAAGATCTCGCCGTCGTCGGAGAGCCGGATCTCCACTCCCGGCAGCGGGCAGCCGTCGGTGTAGAGGCGTTTGCCCTGCGGATCGGTGCAGTCGGAGCCGGTGATGGACGGATGTTCGGTGCTGCCGTAGGCGCGGTAGGCGATGATGCCGAGGTCGGTGAGCCGGGTGGTCACCGCGGCCGGTACCGAACTTCCGCCCAGCCCCGCGTATTTCATCTGCCGCAGATGCGCGTCGGTGAAGGAGGGGTGGTCGAGCAGGCTGGTGAGGTAATAGGGCACCCCGCCCGCCACGGTGGCGCCGAATTCCGACATCAGGGCCAGCACCCGGCCGGGATCCCACACATCCACCAGGTTGATCTCCGTCCCGTCGAGCACCGGGATGAGCAGGGCGTTGACCATGCCGATGAAATGGCCGACCGGTGCGGCCGTGAGCTGGGCGCCCAGATCGGGCGGGTAATGCGCACTGAGCTGGCGCGTTTCGAAGCCGAGGGTGCGATGGCTGTGGACCACGCCCTTCGGGTCGCGGGTTGTGCCCGAGGTGAAGGCGATCAGCGCGGGGGAGTCGGGTGCGACCGTGACGATTCCGCGCATCGGCTCGTCGTCGAGCAGGGTGTCGAAGTCGCGGCCCACCACGCCGACGATCGGCACCTGCGCGCACAGATCGGGCTGAAATTCCATGGCGCCGAAGCGTTCCGCGGTGACGAACACCTTCGGACGGACCGCGTCGAGAATGTAACCGAGTTCCTTGCGGCCGTAGAAGTGCACGATCGGCACCATCGTGGCTCCGAGGAAGGAGGCGGCCCAGAAGGTGGCCGCGGCCTCCATCCAGTTGGGTAGCTGGAAGGCGACCACATCGCCCGGGCCCACACCGCGGCGGCGCAATCCGGCGGCGAGCCGGCGGGCGAGGTGCTCGACCTCGCGCACCGCGCCCGACCAGGGACGCAGCTGGGAATGAACCCGGAACGGGACCTCCGGTGCCCCGGCCAGGCCCCGCGCCAGCATCTCGCCCATGGTTTCGCGCGTCCACCATCCCCGCGACTCGTACCGATCGATCAACTGCTGCGGGATCTTTCGCATGGCTGAGCTCCAATGCCCGACGAATGGGAAGGCCGGCGGGACCGGACCCGAATACGGAGATGATATTCTCAAATTCGGAGAAGCAACATATCCAGAACGGAGAACGTGTGATGGTCGACCTCGAGGTGGACGGCGGGATCGCGGTACTGACCATCAACCGTCCGCAGGCGCGCAACGCCATCGCGCCCGAGACGATGGATCAGCTCGATGCCGCGATCGACGCCGCGGCCGGCGCCCAGGTGCTGGTCGTGCGCGGTGCGGGCGAGCGGGCGTTCGTCTCCGGCGGAGATCTCAAGCAACTGGCCGCGATTCGCACCGAGGAGGGTGCGGCGCAGATGGCCTGGCGGATGCGCGGCATCTGCGATCGGCTGGCCGCGTTCCCGGCTCCGGTGGTCGCGGCGCTCAACGGTCACGCCCTCGGCGGCGGTGCGGAATTCGCGGTGGCCGCCGATATCCGGATCGCCGCCGACGACATCACCATCGGGTTCAACCAGGTGGCGCTCGCGATCATGCCCGCCTGGGGCGGAGCCGAACGGCTCGCGAAGCTGGTCGGGCGCAGCCGCGCACTGCTGCTGGCCGGTACCGGGTCCCTGCTGTCCGCCGCGGAGGCGCAGCAGTACGGCCTGGTCGATCGGGTGGTGCCGCGGGCGGATTTCGAGCGGGAGTGGCGGTCACTGGCGTCCGCGCTGGCCCGTCCGGCCTCGGCGCCGATCAAGCGCGTGGTCTCCGGCGCCACCCCGACCGAGGCGGTGGAAGCCTTTGCCCGGCTGTGGGTTTCGGATGCGCACTGGGAAGCCGCGGATCGGGTGCTGAACCGCGGTGCGGCCCGCGGCGCGACCGCGCGGGCCTAGGTTCTGTCTCGAAGTGGTGAGGGTGGGTGCGGGCTCGCTTTTCACGAGTGTCTGAGCCATTGGTTGATCACGGCGATGTGGATTGTGGCCTGGTA
>NZ_JOJF01000024.1:0-84333 GCF_000720265.1 Nocardia sp. NRRL WC-3656
TCCTTCCATCTGTCGCTGCGCATCGCCCGGCGCGGCAGGGCGAATCAAATGTCGGGCCCGCAAGGTGTCCGCGCCGCCTTCGGCCGGCTCCGCTGCGCTTCTCCCGGACAGGGTGCGGCGTTTCGCGACCTCCCGAATCTGCTCGCCCGGCGGACGTTACCGGCGTGATACGAAGGCGCTGAGCGAATTTCCCGCTCAGCGGAAGAGTGGTCACCCTTATCGACCTCCACGTCCTCCGGGGCAGGAAGTCATACGCCTACGACCGGGACGACGACCCTTTCCGCAGCTCAACGCTTTCGGTCGCTTACAGCATCGGCGATACCGAGTACACCGGCCGAAGCACCCCGCCTTCACTGCGACGATACGCACAATCACCGACTGGATCGCGGCGCATCGCAACCAGTATCCCGGCCAGTGAAATCACCCTATTGAACAATCGCTGCGCCTGAGCATGCTGAGCGCATCGGTGACGAACAAAGGAGTACCACCACAATGACTACCCTGCAGCGCTACGCCGACCGCCGAGTCCTGGTGACGGGGGCCGGATCCGGAATCGGACAGGCGACGGTTCTGCGCATTTTGTCCGAGGGCGGCCGGGTCGCGGCCGCGGACATCAGCGCCGACGGCCTGAAGGACACGCACGCCAAAGCAGGCGACGACGCAGAGCGCCTGACCACCGTCGTCATGGACATCGGTACCGAGGAGTCGGTGAAAACCGGTGTAGCCGAAGCGGTCCGGGAGCTCGACGGCCTCGACGCACTGGTGAACGCGGCAGGGATTCTGCGCTCGGCACACTTCGAGCAGACCACCGTGGCCGACTTCGAACAGGTGATCCGAATCAATCTCATCGGCACCTTCCTGGTGATCCGGGAAGCCCTGCCGGCACTGCGCGAGGGTACCGGCCCGGCGGTGGTGAACTTCAGCTCCACCTCGGCGCAGTTCGCTCATCCATATATGTCGGCCTACGCGGCCTCGAAGGGCGGTATCCAGGCGATGACCCACGCACTGGCCATGGAATTCAGCAAGCAGGGCATCCGCTTCAATTCCGTTCAGCCGGGCTCGATCTCGTCGGGTATGACCGACGGCACCGGCGAAGCCAAGCAGAGCGTGGGCCCTGGCCTACCCGCCGACGCCGACTTCGCCCTGTTCGGCAAGACCGCCCCGATGCTGCCGCTTCCCGACGGCGCCATTTTCGCCCAGCCGGACGCGGTGGCCGCGGTGGTCGCGATGCTGGCCTGCGCTGACGCATACTTCGTCACCGGCGCCGAACTCCGCATCGACGGCGGCTCCCACATGTGACAGGCGGTCGGAAGCAATTCCGGAGGCGATTTCGAAAATACTTCCGCTCAACGGGATTCCGACTCCGGGAGCCGGCGTGGCCACCTTAGCGTTCGGCCGTGTTCAGGCCCCGGATCGGCATCCGCACCCGCGTCGTCGCGGTGGCGGCCATTCCCTGTTTGTCGTTGTTGCTCGTCGCCGTAGGCGCTGCAGGCCACTTCCTGCAAACCGGCCAGCACGCCCGTGATTGGGCGGCCCAGAACCGTCGCGCACTCGAGCCGGTGGTCACCATGGTCGAAGCGATGCAACAGGAACGGCAGCTGACCATGGTGGCCGCCCAGCGGGCACAGCCGGTCCCGACTCTGGCATCGGCACGCGCGCACGTCGACCACGCGCTTGCCGATCTCACTCCCATGGGCGAGGCGCTGGCCGCTATCGATCCCACCGGATTCCGCGACGTCCTCGGCAACTCCGTGACGGTACTCGCGAAGCTGCCCGCCACCCGCTCGGGCATCGACGCCGGCACGCTGAACGCCGACGATGCCTACGATTACTACAACCGAGCAGTCGAGGTCATCACCACCGGATCGGCCGTCGCCGCGCAGCGCGCGCCCGATACGGCCACCGCTCGGGAATTGAGTACCGGGCTGTCCATGTTTCGCGCGGTAGAGGCGATGTCCCGGGCTCACGCGCTGGCCGCAGCGGCCACACCCCGCGGATTCACCGCCGAACAGCTGCAGCGTTTCACCCGTGAGGTCGGCTACTACCGGATCGCGTTGGACCACTTGGCAGCGCAGCTTTCCGATCCGCAGCGAGACAGGCTGCGCGCGTTGTCCGACAGCGGCGACTGGCGCACAACCATCGCCGCCGAAGATGCGCTGATCGCTGCCGCGCCCGGAGCCGGCATCGTCGGCGACGCCGCATCGGAAGCAGCCGCGCACGCAACATCCGGACTACTCGAACTCTGGCGCGCGCAGAATGCCGCCGCCGGGGCGTCGGCGCAAGCGGCCGGTGACCGGATCTCGCACGGCTCGATGCTCGCCGCTTTCGCGGCGGTTGCCATCGCGGTGATCGCGGTCGCGGCCGCGCTCGTCGCCGCGGACCGGCTGGCTCGCCGGCTGGTGCGCCTGCGCACCGACACCACCGATCTGGCAGAGCGGCGCCTGCCCGCCATCATGAGCCGTTTACGCCGTGGAGAGCAGGTGCAGATCGACAATGAAGTCGTCCGACTCGATCCGGGCGCCGACGAGATCGGGGATGTGGCCGCCGCCTTCAACCAGGCACAGTTCGCGGCGATATCGGCTGCCGCTTCGGAGGCTGCGACCCGTAACGGCGTCCGGGCTGTCTTCGTCAACATCGCCCACCGGAGCCAGTTGGTGGTGCACCGGCAGCTCGAGGTGCTCGACCAGGCAGAACGCGACGCCGATGATCCGAACTATCTGCAGACCCTGTTCGCACTGGACCACCTGGCGACCCGCGCCAGACGCAATGCCGAAAACCTGATCATCCTCGGTGGGGAACGCCCCGCCCGGCGCTGGCGCAATCCGGTGTCGTTGTTCGACATCGTGCGCAGCGCCGCGGCCGAAACCACCGACTACCAGCGCGTGGACATCACCCGACTGCCCGATGTGCGAATCGCCGGCCACGTGGTCGCCGACGTCGTTCACCTGCTGGCGGAACTGATGGACAACGCCACCGCGTTCTCCCCGCCACAGTCGCGGGTGCGCGTCGACGGCCGCGTGATCGGTGGCGATGTGCGCTTGGCGGTGTGCGACCAAGGGCTCGGCATGGAGCCCGCAGAATTGGGGCGGCGCAACGAGCTTCTCTCGGCGGCACCGGATTTCGGCATCGCCGCACTGACCGGCGATTTCCGCCTAGGCCTGTTCGTGGTGGCCGCACTCGCCGGACAGCACGGACTGTCGGTGCGGCTGACCGAATCCGAGTACGGCGGTATCAGCGCGGTCGTATCCATCCCCGCGACGCTGTTGTCCTCGTCCGAGGCCATCGCGGAGACCGCCGCGAGGTCGTCGACCACGAATCCGAGGTGATAAATACGTGAAACTGATTGCCACACAGGAGAATTCGGTACCGCGCGCGTGCGGGGCCCGTCGGACAGGCCGATGCGTTGCGGAGTCCGGTGTTCGACACCGTCGATGAGGCATGCATAGTTCGATTCCTCGAAAACCGTGCTGCCTCACCCCCACCGCCAGGTGTCCAGTGGCATCCATGTGCTGGACCGTGGATCGGGTTCGGGGGCCAGCTGTTTGAATGCGGAGCGCATGAAACAGCAGCGGAGGGCCCGCGTGCTGCACGTCCGCTTCGATCACCCGGCCGATCACGATGGTGTGATCACCACCGTCGACCTCACGCTCCAGCGCGCAGGTCAGTGACGCGATCGCTCCCTCCAGCCTGGGAGCGCCGTTCGCCGCGGGATGCCAGGTGATTCCGGCGAATTTGTCGGCGCCGCTCATCGCGAACTGCCGGCACAACCCTTGCTGGTCGGCAGCGAGGATGTTCACACAGAACTGTCCGGATTCCCGGATATGTGGCCAGGTCGAGGAGGTGCGGGCCGGGCAGAAACAGATCAGCGGCGGATCCAGGGACAGTGACGAAAACGACTGGCAAGTAAATCCGACGGGTTCGCCGGCGGAGATCGCTGTGATCACGGTGACCCCGCTGCAGAAATGGCCCAGCACCGCCTTGTAGTCCGAGGCCGCGAGTCCGCCGTTGTCCGATGCGCGGGCCATTACTGCTGCTCCTGTCCGGTGTCGCCCAGTACGACCCGGGCGCCGAGCATCGAGAATCGGTGCGCGTGTGCGGCACCTTGGCCGCGGAACGCTCCGGTGATGAGCACAACCTTGTCTTGTCGTCCCAGCCACTCTTCGGTCGTGTCGTTCATGCCGCCTCCGGATCGGCCGACAGCGGCCCGTGCCGGCTGCCGGCGCCGATCGTTTTCATCGATATACGTTGGAGTAGAGCGCTTTTCAGTAAAACGGTTCGGCTCGCGCGAGCGAGCCGAACCATTGTCGTCTAGGCCGGCTCGGTCGTCTCCTGCGCGGCGTGGCGCGCGGCGATGTACCCGAAGACCAGCCCCTGGCCGATGGTCGCCCCGGCTCCGGGATAGCTGGCGCCGAAGGCGTTCGCGGCGGTGTTGCCGATCGCGTACAGCCCTTCGATGACGCCGCCGTCTTCACGCAGGACCCGCGCGTCCTGGTCGGCGACCACCCCACCGCAGGTGCCCAGATCGCTGAGAATCATCTTGACCGCGTAGTACGGGGCTTTCCGCAGCGGTGCCAGATTCGGGTTCGGCGAAACGGTGGGATCGCCGTAATAACGGTCGTAGGCGCTTGCCCCGCGCGCGAATTCCGGATCGGTTCCGGTCTCGGCGTAGCGGTTCATATTCTGGAAGGTCTCGGTGAACGCGTCCTCGGGTACCCCGATAGCCCGTGCAAGTGCAGCGGGATCGTCGGCACGGTGGGCGATACCGGACTCGAACCAGGCCTGCGGAAGGGGCTGGCGGGGAAAGTACTGTCCGGCAAGGATATAATTGTTGCGGTAGCGCTGATCGAATACCAGCCACATCTGTTCGGCCGGATCTCCTCGCCGCTCCCGCGACAGCAGGGCCTGTCCGAACGACATGTAGTCCATCGCCTCGTTCACGAAGCGCCGGCCGATCTGATCGACGACGAACGAGCCCGGCAGCGAGCGTTCGGCGAGCATGACCAGCGGCGCCGCGCCGGGCAGTGGCGCGAAAGCGGGAAACCACCATGCCTGATCCATCAGTGCGGTCCCGGCACCGAGTTCCTGGGCCGCGGTGATGGCGTCACCGGTGTTGCCCTCGGATCCCAGACTGGCGTCGGCGTCGAGCCGCGGCGACTGGAACTTGTACCGAGCGGCCATATGGTGATCGAAGCCTCCAGCGGCCAGCACCACCCCTCGCCGCGCGGTCACCGTGACCTCACGATCACCTTGGCGCACCACCGCGCCGGCGACCCGGTCGCCGTCACGAATCAGCCGGACCAGGCTGGTCTCGGTCCACACCGGAATTCCCGCTCGCAGCACGCCCGCGAACAGACCCGCTGCCAAAGCCTGTCCCCCGGCCAGATATTCGCGTCCGATCACCATGCCGCCGATACCGAGGGCCGCCCGCCGCAGAATGCGCGAGAACGCCTTGATCGGTTTGCGCGCAACAAGATTCATCCACTTGTAGTCCGCGCCGGTGACCGGCATCGGCACCGGTGCCTCCATCACACCGGGGCGCAGCCGCGGACGCTGCTCCCCCAGGATCGAGGCATCGAACGGGCGGCACTCGCACGTCCGGCCCTCTGCCCGGCCGCCGGGCTCCTCCGGGTGGTAGTCCGAATAGCCCTTCGCCCAGAAGAATCGCATCGGCGTGGTCCGCTCGAGCATCTCGACCGCCGCGGCACCGGCATCGAGGAAAGCCTGACCACGCTCGGCAGGAGCGGTATCACCAACGACCGACCGCAGATATGCGCGCGCCTCGGCCAGATCGGGGTCCGAATCGGGCAGGCTGGAGTTACCCGGAATCCAGAACGCACCACCGGACCGCGCGGTCGAACCACCCACATAAGCGGTTTTCTCGACGATCACACTCGACAGCCCCTGTTCGTGGGCCGCCAGCGCCGCGGCCATACCAGTGCCGGAACCGACGACCAGTAGGTCGACGATCACCTCGTGGGCGGTCGTGAGCGGGGGCATCGGCTTCTTCGCCATGATTCGGAACTCCACTCTCAGGGTGGGACGGATTGCCCCAACCTAGATTCGCGCGAACGGCAGTCGAACGTGGTCTTCCATTCAGTGGGAGAGCCCGCGAATTCCGCTGAGCGGAAACGGTTCTGTCGCACCGTCCGGTGCCCGGTTAGCGTCCGGACATGAGTAACACGTGGAGCAGAGAAGAACTGGAATCGGCGTTTCAGACCTGGCATGCGACGGTCACCCGCGCGGCCTCGGGCACGGGCAGCTGGCGCGAATTCGTCGACCTGTTCACCCCCGACGCCGAATATCACGAGCAAATGGTCGGAGTTCTGAAAGGCCCCGACGCCATCTGGGCCTGGGCCGAGCCGACCCTCGCGCAGTTTCCGGGCTCCGCGATGACCTCGTTTCCCGATTATTGGCATCTGATCGACGACGTCAACGGCGTGATCGTGGTGAAGCTGAACAATCTGATGCGCGATCCGGGTGACGGCTCGCAGATGGGCGCCGACAACATCAGCATTCTGACCTACGCCGGGAATGGAAAGTTTTCCGAAGAGGAAGATATCTACGATCCCGCCGAATTCGTCCGGCTCGTTCCCGAGTGGTGCCGACGTGCCATGGAACTCGGCACTCTCAGCGAAGCCGAGCTGGCATGGTGCAAGCAGGCGCTGCCCGCAGCAGAATCGGACTCTGTCTCGTAAGCGCTCAGGCCGGGTGCGCCCGCGTAGTCGCGGGCTCACCCGGCGCGCGTTTCTCAGTGCAGCCGCGGGATATCGTCACCGGTCGGCAGTTGAATTCTGGATTCCGGAAGGGCGTGTTCGCGCACCGCGCGGTCGATCCGGCGACGCAGAACATCGCAGCCGCGTTCCTGATGCCCACACCCCGGCCCTGGGCCGCGATCACCGGGCACCGCCCGGCCTCACCGGTCCACTGAACCGACGTGTGGGCCGCACTGAACTTCTCGATCAGCACGCGCCGGCCGCGCTGCTCGCAGTCGAGCGGACGCATGGTCATCGCGCGGCCGATTGCGGCACGGCCAGTACGCAGTGGGTGTCGTAGAAGATCGTCGGCATGCACTTGTTGCAGTGGATGCACAACGACTTCGTCTTGTTATCCTTCGCGATCCGGTTGATCAGATCCGGCTCGCGCAGTAGGGCGCGAGCCATCGCTACGAATTCGAATCCCTCGGCCATCGCGGTGTCCATAGCGGCCTTGTCCGTGATGCCACCGAGCAACACGAGCGGCATAGACACGTTCGCCCGGATCTGGCGCGCCGCGTCGAGCATGAACAGATCTTCGTACGGATAGTCGTGCAGGAAGAATTTGCCCGCGACCTTCACACCGAACCGCATCAGCGGCGACATGACCGCGGCGAATTCGTTCAGCGGGGCCTCACCTTTGAACAAATACATCGGGTTCAGCAGGGAACTGCCGATGGTGAGTTCGATGGCGTCCAGACTGCCGTCGGCTTCCAGCCACTGCGCGACCTGGATTGCCTCGTCGAGCCAGAACCCGCCCGGCACACCGTCGTCCATGTTCAGTTTGGCCAGTACCGCGATGCGGTCCCCGGCGGCCTCGCGCACCTCCGCGGCGACCTCGCGAACGAGGCGGGCGCGATTGCGCAGTGAGCCACCGTAGGAGTCCTTGCGCCGGTTCAGGGCAGGGCTCAGGAACGAACTCGCGAAGTAGTTGTGGCCGAAATGGATTTCCACGGCGTCGAATCCCGATTCGATCGCCAGCCGGGTCGCGGTGCCGTGAGCGGTGCGGATCCGGGCGATATCGGCGAGTGTCGCGGCATGGGTGAGCTGCGGACCCATCGGGCTGATCCGCCGCGACGCCGACAATGCCGGGTAGCCGTTGGATTTCGCGTTCGCCACCGGTCCGGCGTGACCGATCTGGGCCGACGCTGCCGCCCCCTCGGCATGGACAGCGTCGGTGAGCCGGCGCAGGCCGGGTATCGCCTCGTCGCGCATCCAGAGCTGATCGGCCTCGGTACGACCTTCCGGCGCCACCGCGCAATAGGCGACCGTCGTCATCCCGACTCCTCCAGCGGCGACCTGCCGGTGGAATTCGATGAGCTGATCGCTGACCAGCGCACCCGGGGCCATGTGCTCGAAGGTCGCGGATTTGATGGTTCGGTTGCGCAGCGTCACCGGGCCCAGCCGAGCCGGGGCGAGAACATCGGGAATCGAATTCGCGTTCACGACAATGCCTTTCGATGCGGCAGGAAGGTCAGATCCTCGGGGTGCGGGGCGCGCAGCATGGTCCAGTAGTCGACCAGCCGCCACGGGCACGGCACGACCGCACGCCCCGCGGAATTGCGGTAGTACCCGTTGACCTGCGCGCCGGGGTGCACCCATACGGTCTCGTCGAGCGCCTCGTCGACGCGCTCGTTGTACTCGTCCTGCGCCCGCTGCTCGACATCCATCGCGGCGTGGTCGTTCTCGAGCAAGTACTGCAGGCACTCGATGATGTAGTGGACCTGTTCCTCACCGGTAATGTTGTGTCCAGCACCGTGATTGGGCGCGGAGTTCGGCCCGGCGGTGATGAACAGGTTCGGGAATCCGGAAACCTGCACTCCCAGGTATGCCCGCGGGTCCTCGCCGCCTTTCCAGATCTGCGCCAGGGTCGCGCCGTCGCGGCCGGCGATGTCGATCGTGGTGGTGAACTGCAGTTCGAATCCGGTCGCGAGGATGATCACGTCGGCGGGAATGACGGTGCCCTCGGTGGTCACGACACCGTCGGGTGTGATTCGCTCGAACGAGGCCCGGTGCAGCTGCACGTGGTCGCGGTTCAGCGCCTTGAAGAATCCAGGGTCTTTGACGATCCGCTTGGCGTAGGGACGGAAGTCCGGGGTGAGCTTCTCGATCAGATCCGGCCGGTCCGGGAAGCTGTTGCGCAGATACTCCTGCGCGGTGCGCAGGACCATGTCGTTGGCCGGCGATGCGGACAGGTGGGTGGCCGCCCATTTCTTGTCGATACGCGGCAGCGGGTACAGGTTGTCGGAGGCAAACCAATAGGTACGTAGCCGGAACCACTTGTCGTAGAAAGGCAGATGGGCCATCGCCCACTTCTCGCCGACCGGGACGTCGCCACCGACCGTCTTCTCCGGGACGAGCCAATGTGGGCTGCGCACCACCACGTCCAGGGTCTCGACCTGGTCCACGATGCTCGCTACGACCTGCACGGAGGTGCAGCCGGTGCCGAGCACGATCACGCGCTTGCCGCGCAGATCGATCCCGGTATCCCATTCGGCGGTGTGCACCAGCGTCCCGGCGAAGGTGTCCATACCCGGCACATCCGGGATGTTGGGAGCATTGAGCATTCCCAGTGCGGTGATCACCGCGCGGGCGCGATGGTGGGTCACCGCACCGCTGCGATCCTCGGTGACGACCGCCCACCGATTCTCCTGCTCCAGCCAGGTGGCCGAACGGACGCGGGTGCCGAATCGGATGTGCTCGCGCAGCCGGTACTTCTCGACCACGCCGAGCAGATAGTCCTGATATTCCGGTCCGGTCGGGTAATACCGCGACCAGTTCGGGTTCAGCTCGAACGAATAGGAGTAGTAGTGACTCGGGGTGTCCACGGCCGCGCCGGGATAGGTGTTGCGCTGCCAGGTGCCGCCGATATCGTCGCGCTCCTCGAAGATGGTGAACGGAAAACCCGCTTCCGCCAACTTGATTCCGGCGTTGATACCGACGATCCCGGCGCCGATCACGACGACGTCGAAGTCCGCGGGCGGGGTGACCGTCACCGGGACGTGGCGCCGATCCTTGGTGAATCCGGCCTGTTCCAGCAGGATCGGCACGAATTCGTCGTCCACCCGCTGCGCAGTGCAGACGGTCGCCATCCGCTGAAACAACTCGTCATCCGGAACATCCAGGGCCGCAACCGACTCCGGCGTCAAGACCGCGCGGGCACGGGCGCGGACGTCGGCGGCGACATCGTCGGGATAGGTGCCGGGCGGGACCGTCGGACGCGTGCCGGTGCGGTAGTGATTGCCCGGCTCCTCGATCGTCAGGCGCGGACCGAATTCGTCGAGCAGTCCCACGTCGCCGGTTACGTGCACCATCGACATGAGCAGCGGCGCCACCTCGCACTCGTCGATGGCCCGGTGGAGTGCGGCCTCCGGATCGGAGGCGGCGGTAGCGTCGGAGGAAGATGGGACGCCGGTGACGATGGTCTCTGTCATGAGTTACCTTCCGGGAGTGGCACGCCCATCCGGGCGAGCATGTCTCGTGGATTCGCGGGCGGGCGCAGATTCAGCAGTTGGTCGCCACGCCTGGTCGACGACGCCGTGCACATCTCGTCGTCGGAGAAGACCCAGAACTGCCCGCGGGCGATCTGTTCGACCATGTGCTCGGCCGCCGCGAGCGGGTCGAGTCCCTTTTCGACGTTGTCGCGCTGCATGGCGGCGAACACCGCATTGGCGGTGGGATCCGACGTGGGTGCTTCGCGCTGCGCGGCGAGGAAGATCTCGCTGCGGATCGAATGCGGCACCACGGCACTGACCTGGATCGGCGCGCCGATGATCGACAGATCCTGATGCAGGCATTCCGTCATCGCCTGCACCGCGAATTTGCTCACGATGTACGGCGACTGCACGGCGACGGTGTTGAGGCCGCCCACCGAGGACAGGTTCGCGATGCACGACGGGGATCCGACTCGAATCATGTGCGGCACAAAGGACTTCAGGCAGTAGAAGACGCCGTCGACGTTGATCTGCATCACCCGCCGCCATCGGGCCGGGTCGATCTCCCAGAGCA
Source organism: Nocardia sp. NRRL WC-3656 (assembly GCF_000720265.1). Lineage (NCBI taxonomy): Bacteria > Bacillati > Actinomycetota > Actinomycetes > Mycobacteriales > Nocardiaceae > Nocardia > Nocardia sp. NRRL WC-3656. The sequence goes on from NZ_JOJF01000024.1 coordinate 10,761, forward strand.
GTCCCGAGGACTCCACTCCGGCATTGTTGATCAGCAGCTCGACGCTGCCGTGCCGGTCGAAGATCGCGGCCGCCATGGTGTCGACGGCGGCCTCGTCGGCCACATCTACCCCGTACCCTTCGGCACCGCCGCCCTCGGCGACGATCGCGGCCGCGACCTCTGCCGCACGACCGGCATCGATATCGGCGACGACCACGGTCATGCCGAGGCTGCCGAGATGTCGAGCCAGGCCACGGCCGATACCGGCTGCAGCGCCGGTCACCACCGCGGTGCCCCGCGAGAATCGTTCCCGGGCGGCCGCGGTCATCACACGCCCTCCGGAAGAATGTTCGGGTTCGCCCACGAAGGTGGTTCTCGCCGTGGCAATTCGGTGCCACCGTCCAGCGACATCACCGGAGTGTGCGTCGTATACGGGTAATGGAGGCTGAAGGCCAGCAGGCCGGTGCGGTCGGCCGCCGGCACCGTGCACATCTCGAGCACGGTTTGCGCCAGGTACTCCACCGGCTCGGTCTCGTAGCCTTCGGGCAGCAGTGCCGACGCACCCGGAGTCATGATCGCCGTCGACGGGCCGACCGCGTTGACCGCGATCCCGTCGTCGAGCAGCTCCGCCGCCAGGCCTTGCGTGAAACGATGCAGCGCGGCCTTGGCGGAGGCGTAGACGACATCACCAGAGGTCTTGTTGTACTCGCGGAACGGCCGGATCGGACTCAGCCCGGTCGAGGAACCGATGTTGACGATCCAGCCGGCGCCCTGTTTGCGCAGATGGGGAATCGCCGCCCGGCTCAGTACGAACGGCACTTCGAGATAGTGCTGCACGGTCCGATGGAACGTCGCGTCGCTCATCTGCTCGATCGAGCTGTAATCGGCGAAACCGGCGTTGTTGACCAGGATGTCGATGCCGCCGAGTTCCGCGACGACTGTGTCGATCAGCCGGCCGCGTTGTTCGGCGTCCTCGAGGTCGGCCGGGATCGCCACCGCGCGGCCACCCGCGGCCTCGATCAACTGCACGGTTTCGTCCAGCGAACCGGCCAGCAGATGGGTCGCGCCCGCACGCACCGCCGGGCTCGGCGCATGTGATCGCGCGGTGACCACCACCGTCGCGCCCTCAGCCGCCAGACGCTGCGCGATCGCTCGTCCGATTCCGCGGCTACTACCGGTGACCAGGGCTTTCTTGCCACTGAGTCGCTGTGTCATGCTTACCTTCCGCATTCGCTGTGTCCGGGTTCACACCCGCATCCATCGTGGGCTGCCGAACAGTCCCGCTCGGCCACCGCTTCCGCTCAATGGGACAGTGAATCGGGCATCACTGGGACAGTGAATCGGGCACCGCCGCCGAGGCGAGAAGCTCACGCATCAGGTGCCAAAGGTGCTGGCGCGCAGGCTCGGTCAGTGACAGGCTCGGGAAGGTCAGAAATCCGTGGAACAGCCCGTCGAAGCGGTGGGCGGTCACCGCGACCCCGGCATCGGCGAGACGGCGCGCGTAGTCCTCACCGGCCGAGCACGGCGGGTCCAACTCGGCGGTGGCCACCACCGCCGGCGGCAATCCGGCCAGGGACTCGGCCCGGCTCGGCACCAGATACGGACTGTCGGTGCCCTGCGGCGCGTACTGCTGCCAATACCAGCGCATGGCCGTGGTCGTGTTGTAGTACCCCTCGCCGTAGCGCTGGTAGGACTCGGTACCGAAATCGTCGTCGATCACCGGATAGAGCAGGACCTGCCCCGCGATCCGCGGACCGCCGCGATCGCGCGCGGCCAGGCTCACCGTCGCCGCCAGATTGCCGCCCGCGCTGTCACCGGCGACAACGAGTCGAGTTGCGTCACCGCCGAATTCGCCGGCATGGGCGGCGGCCCACTGCACCGCCGCGTACATGTCCTCCATCGCCGCGGGGCCGGGATGCTCGGGAGCACGCCGATAGTCCACCGACACCACGGCGACACCGACGGCTTGCGCCATCGATCGGCAGAACTCGTCGTGACTGTCGAGATCGCAGAAGACGAAACCACCGCCGTGAGCGAACACGACCACCGGAATCTTTTTCGGCACATCGATTTCCGGCACGTACAGACGCAGCGCCAGGTCTCCGCCCGGTCCCGCGATCACCCGGTCCTCTGCCAGACGCATGGCGGGCATATGTGTCAGCGGAGCCCGCCGGGACACGATGATCTCGCGCAATTCGGCGGGGTCGTGCTCGGTGACATCCGGAAACGATTCCAGTGCCGACAGCATCGCCTCGACATCCGGATGCAGGTCGGACCGTCGTTGTCCGCCCATAGAGACCACGTCCTTACTTCGTTCGATGGGTACGCGACGGCACGCTCACACCGTTCGCGGGAATTGCGGCCGGAATCAGGAGGCGGCCGGGGCCGGAGCGCCGCTCAGTTCGAAGCCCTTGTAGCCGGCCGCGGCGACCTCCGCGCAGATCTCGTTGTATTTGCCGAAACCGCCGATGTAGGGCATGAAAACGCGAGACTTGCCGGGAATGTTGGCGCCCATGTACCAGGAGTTGGCAGTGGGGAACAACGTGCGCGCGGCGACCTCGTTGCACGAGGTCACCCATTCGCCGACCGATTCCTCATCGGCCTCGATCGTGGTGAAACCATGCTCGTCGAGGTAGTCCAGGCAGTCGCTGATCCAGTCGACGTGTTGTTCGGCCATCAACACCATATTGGCCAGCACGCTGGGACTTCCAGGGCCGGCGAGAATGAACATGTTGGGGAATCCGGCGATTGCCAGCCCGAGGTAGGTACGCGGTCCCGCCGCCCACTCCTCACACAGCTCCCGGCCGCCGCGACCCCGGATATCGATGCGCGACAAAGAACCCGTCATCGCGTCGAAACCGGTGGCGAAGATCAGCACGTCGAGGTCGTAGGACGCCTCCGTGGTGCGCACGCCGGTCTCGGTGATCTCGGCGATCGGGGTGCTGCGTAGATTCACCAGGGTGACGTTGTCGCGGTTGTAGGTGTGGAAGTAGCCGTCGTCGGTGACGATCCGCTTGGTGCCGATGGGGTGGTCGTTCGGGATGAGCTGATCGGCGACCTGCGGATCGCGCACCATCTCGCGGATCTTCGCCTCGACGTACTCGCGCGCGGTGTCGTTGGCGGCCAGGCTCGTCGTCTGGTCCGGGAAGGCCTTGGCGAACAGATAACCCCCGCGCTGCCACCACTCGTCGTAGATCCTGGTCCGCTCCGCGGCGTCGACTTCGAGTGCCCCTTTCGGGTGCGGACTGTTGGGTGTGCCGCCACCGCTGCGGCGCGACAGTCGCCGCCGTTCGGCGTAGTTGGCCTTCACCTCGGCCACGAACTCCGGGTCCAGTGGCCGATTTCCTGCCGGAATCGAATAGTTCGGGGTGCGCTGGAAGACATAGAGGTGTTCGGCCTGCTCGGCGAGCACCGGGATGGCCTGGATACCCGAGGAGCCGGTGCCGATGACGCCGATCCGCTTACCGGTGAAATCGACCGGATCGTGCGGCCATTCGCCGGTGTGGTAGCTCTCCCCGGCGAACGTGTCGCGGCCCGGGATGTCGGGCTTGTTCGTCGCCGACAACACTCCTGTCGCCAGAATGCAGAAGCGCGCGGTCACGGTGCGGCCGGTGTCGGTGGAGATGGTCCAGCGCTGCGTCTGCTCGTCGTAGACGGTCGCGGTCACTCGAGTCAGGAAGTCGTAGGCCGAGCGCAGATCGTGCCGGTCGGCGACGTGCTCGAGATAGCGCAGGATCTCCGCCTGCGTGGCGAACCGTTCCGACCAGGTCCACTCCTGTTGGAGTTCGTCGTCGAAAGAGTATGAGTAGTCGATACTTTCGACATCGCAGCGCGCACCTGGGTATCGGTTGTGGTACCACGTTCCGCCCACGCCCTCGGCGGATTCGAAGCCGTGGACGCGCATGCCGCGGCCGCGCAGTTTGTACACCGCGTAGAGCCCGGAGAGCCCCGCCCCGACGACCACGGCGTCGAATTCGCTGTCCTGATTTGTCACTGGATTCACTTCCCTCGATGAGGTGATCGATTGAGCCACACCGTAAGTGGCGAACTTCCCCCGGAAACGACGCGTTCCCACCCAGCGGGCCGGCCGGGCCCGCAACACCGCTGAGTGGGATCGACCTGTGCGACTTCGACCGGCGAACGTTGGTCGCGGCTGGTCAGACGGCGGCGGTCGCCTGCTGCGCTTCGGCCTGCTGTGCCTGCTTCAGCTGCCGGGCCCACATCCATTCGTGGCCCCAGTAGCTATCGGCGGTGATCTCCTCGGCGGTGTAATAGGTCTCGTCGACCAGTACGCCGCCGGTGCCGTACTCGATATCCCAGCCGCCGGGCACCCGCACGTAGAACGAGACCATCTTGTCGTTGGTGTGCCGGCCCAGCGTCGAGGACACCGGGAAGTCGCGGGCCATCACCTGGTCGTAGGCGCGCCCCACCGCGTCCAGTTCGTCCACCTCGACCATGACGTGGATCAGGCCCGGGTCGCGGCCCTCCAGGCTCGGCATGATCGCCAGGCTGTGATGGCGCTGGTTCACTCCGAGGAACCGGATCCGCTGCGGCGGCGTATCCGGCGGCGACGGCATCCGGAAGGCACCCCGCGCCAGGAAACCCAGCGTTTCGGTGTAGAAGGTGTAGGACTCGTCGAAGTGGGTGGTCGGCATGACGACATGCCCGAGGCCCTGCGGCCCGGTGATGAAACGCTGGCCGTACTTCGTCAGCACCGGGCTGTGTTCGAGCACCGGCCCGTGGAAGAACTCGAGCGGCGTGCCGCCGGGGTCCTTCAAGCAGAAGCCCGCCTCGACCTTGCGCCGATCGGCCAGCTCCTGCGACATGGGCGTGTACTCGAATCCGGCCGCCTCCACCGTCGCCGCCAACCGCCGCAGCGCGGCGCCGTCGCGGACCTCCCAGCCGACTGCGCTCACACGGTCCACGTCGGCGTGCTCCACGGTGATGCGCGCGGGTCGCTCGTCCATCCGGAAGTGCAGCGCATCGGTCTCGACTCCGAAACCGGGAGCGAATCCCAGTACCTCGAAACCCAATTCGCGCCAGCGGTCGATATCGGTGGCGAGCACTCGGACGTATCCGAGTCCCTTGATTTCGGTCATCGGTGCAGATGTTCCTTTCCGGAAACGAATCAGATCATCACGCGAAGCGGGCCCTGCGGCACCTCGACTCCCAGGGAGGCCATCGCCGCCGCGTGATAGGTGGTGCTGCTGACGTGGATCGCGTGATGGAGGCCGGCATGTGCATCCCGCCAGAACCGCTGCAGCGGTTTGTCCATACGAAGGGCGTTGCCGCCGGCCCGGTCGAAAATCTCGTCGGCGGCACGAACAGCCCGCCAGGCAGCACGTACCTGGTCGCGCCGTACCCTCGCCCGAGTCTCGAAGTCGATCTCCTCGCCGAGATCCACCATGTCGTAGATGCGGTCGACGTTGGCCAGCAGCTGCTGGCGGGCGGCGTCGATCTCGGACGCGGATTCTGAAAGTGCGTGCAGCACATAGGGATCGTCCTTGACGAGCGTGCCTGCCGCACCGACCCGGTCGCGCTGATACTCGATCCCGGCCGCCAGGAGTCCCTCGCAGATACCGATCGTCGCCGACGTGATGCCCAGCGGGAACATGGTGGACCACGGCATCTTGTACAGCGTCTCGGTGACCCCGTACTCCTTGGCCGCGGTGCCGTCGATGACCTTCGCCGAATCCATCACCCGGTAGTCCGGAATGAACGCGTCCTTGACGATGATGTCTTTGCTGCCGGTGCCACGCAGCCCGACCACGTCCCAGGAGTCCGGAACGATTTCGTAGTCCGAGCGGGGCAGGATCACATGCAGTCCCTGTGGCGGCATCAGCGGTTTTCCGTCGTCCCCTCCGACCAGCGCACCGAGGAAGATCCAGTCGCAATGATCGGTGCCGGAGGAGAACTGCCACCGGCCGTTGAGGACATAGCCACCGTCGCGAGGCACCGCCACCCCGCCGGGCATATACGGCGACGCCTGCCACGTGTCACCGTCGGTGCCGAGGACCTCCTCCTGCACCTTCGGATCGGCGAAGGCCAACTGCCACGGATGAACCCCGACGATGCCGCCGACCCAGCCCGCGGAACCGTAGATGCTCGCAGTCTTCATCACGGTTTCGGCGAACACCCGCGGATGCGCTTCGAAACCGTTGTACTTCTTGCGCTGCAACAGCCGGATCAGCCCGGCATCCTTGAGGCCCTTGGCCATATCATCGGGCAGCCGGCCGAGAGACTCTCCCTCCTCGGCGCCGGCGCGAATCTCCTCGGCGATCGCGACGATATTGTCGAGCACTGCGTAGGACATCTGGGGTACTCCTGGTCGAAGCTGGAAGGGTCGAAGCTGGAAAGGGTGAATCGTGGTCAGGAACCGGTAACCGCTTCCGAGCGGCCGGCCGACACATTGGGGGCGATGGCACTGCGCCCAGCGGCGAGGTTGGCGTCCACCTCGGCCTGCCAGTTATGCAGTGCGCGTTCGGTATCGATCTCGAATTCGAATCGGTTGACCATCTCCGGCTTGATGTCCTCGACGTCGACGTAGAACTGTTCGTACCAGCGGCGCAGCTGATAGACCGGTCCGTCCTCCTCGCACAACAGCGGATTGTCGATGCGCGCCTTGTTCTTCCAGATCTCGACGTCCTGCTCGAAGCCGATCGCCACGCCCTTGGCGACCGCGGCCGCGATCTGGTTGGCGGCCTCGTCGTCCATTCCGACCGGCTTGCGCACCATCACCCCGTACTGCAACCGGAACGAGGTCGGGGTGACGGGGTAATGGCAGTTGATGAGGTAGATATTCGGGTCGCCGTCCGGATCCACACCTCCGCTCCACAACTTGTCCACCATGTAGGACGGCCCGTAATACGTTGCGTCCGACTGGCTTTCGAGACTATAGTTGGTGCTCTGACTGACTCCGACGGCATCGGCGCGGGGCCGCGACCGCATCAGCTGGTTCGCGGTGTGCCCCTCGAACACGTTGCGGAAATACGTCGGCATGCCGTAGTGGACGTAGAAGAAATGAGCCATGTCGACGACGTTGTCGACGATCTCGCGACAGTGCGAGCCTTCTACGTCCACGTGGTTCCAGACCCAGTCCGTCCAGCCCGGATCGCCATAGGTCGGCACCTCCGGCACCTCGAGCTCGGCGGGCGGTGTGCGGCCCTGCGGGTCGTTCCAGACGAACAGCTGGCCGCTGATCTCCCTGGTCGGCCACGCCTTGGTCCGCGCCAGCGGCGGAACCCGCCGCGCATAGGGAATGCCCGCGCACTTGCCGTCGCCGCGCCAGCGCCAGTCGTGGAACGGACAGGCGATGTCATTCCCCTTCACCGTGCCATGCGCCAGATTTCCACCCATGTGCGGGCAGAAGGCGTTGAGCACGTTGAGTTTTCCATCCTCACCGCGGAATACGACCAGTTCGGTGCCGAAAGCCGAGATCTGGTGCGGCTGCCCGTCGTCGAAGTGGCGGACCAGACCCAGACAGTGCCAGCCGCGAGCGAATCGCTGCGGCGGTACACCGCTGTCGATGACGCGGATCTTGTCTTTGGCGTCGGTCGCGGAATTCACGATACCTCCTGGTCAGACGGTTGCGAGTAGGCAACCTTTCGCGGTGGGATCAGCGTCGCAGGCGGCAGCGATGGTGTGACGTGGGTCTCCTACTGAATGGGACGGGTTTTCGCCTCGATCCGGCGACGACGCCGAGCCTGCGCCGCTCCGATCAGTATTCGATCGAAATCTCGTCGCTCACCGGTTCGGCCTGACACGCCAGGATGTACCCGTCGGCGAGATCGTCGGCCGCGAACGGGTCGCGCTGCAGGGACAGAAACCGCTCGGAGTGCACGCTCGCGGCCGCGAATCCCGTTTGTCCACATACTTCGGCGGTGAGGTCCATCAGCGGTGCCGGGCCGCAGATGTAGACCGACCGGTCGCGCAGCGGGCGCAGCAGTATCGACAGCGCCCGGCGACTGGGGTAGCCCTGCACCGACTCCAGGATGTGGATCACCGAAAACCTCTCGGGGAAACGGTTTTCCAGCTCACGCAGCTCCGCCGCGAAGATGACCGACTCCTGGTCGCGGTTGGCGTAGATCAGGACCACGTCGCCCGCGCCGCCGAACAGGATCGATTTCGCGATCGCGATGACCGGCGTGATTCCGCTGCCGCCTGCCACCAGGACCACGGCCTCGTCGAGGGAGGCCGGACGAAGGTTCCGGCCGGCGCAAGCACATCCAGTTCGTCACCGATCCGCACCGTGTCACAGAGCCAGTTCGACCCGTGGCCGCCCGCGACCCGTTTGACGGTGAACTTCATCGCCGGGTCGGTGTGCGGTGAACTCGACAGGGAATAGCACCGCGCCGAGCCGGTACCGATGTCGGGAACTCGGACGGTGAGGAACTGCCCCGGGCGATAGTCCGTTTTCGTCATGCCGGCCAGCGGTTCGACGACGAACGATCGCGCCTCGGCAGTCTCTTCGACGATCTCGCTGATCCGGACCCGGGCGACGCGAGTTGCCGGCGCCGCTTCCGCCGCATCGGCGCGGGACTCCGGATCGGTACTCGTCTGCGTGGACATCCGCACTCCTGGTCGTGGTCAGCACTACGCGCCCGGATCCCGGAGCCGAGGGCCACGGAAGGCTATGCCGCGAAAATCGGCGGAAAAGCGCGATATCTCGCTCATTGGGAAGGTCGTTCGATGCCGATCCCATATCCGTGCGATCGTCGTGCCCGCGCTCGTCACGGCTGTTCGACGTGCACATGCACGTGGTAGTACCGTGGCGAGCATCACAGCGACGTGGCTGGTGGGAGGTCTGGTGAGAACAACAAGCACTGCCGGGGTCCCGGTCTCGGTGGTCGAGCGGGTATCGCTGGTGCTGGAGACTTTCAATGGAGTAGGGCCGCTGACCTTGGCCCAGGTGACCTCCCGGACCGGTCTGCCCCGATCATCGGTGCACCGGCTGCTCGAACAGCTCGCGAGCGCGGGCTGGCTTGCCCGGTCGCCCGAGCAGACGTACGAACTCGGCGTCAAAGCCTACGAAATGGGGCAGGCGGCCCTGAATCAGAATCGTCTGCTGCAAGGAGCGCGTCCGGTGATGCAGGCGTTCGCCCAGCAGACCGGGTTCACCATCCAGCTGGGTGTGGTCGACCACGGTGACACCGTCTACCTCGCGAAGGTCAACGGACGCGCATCAGGACCCACCCCGACGGCCGTGGGACAGCGGGTGCCCGCCCACCTGACCGCCGTGGGCAAGGCACAGATCGCATGCAGCGAGACCGCGAACAATCCGCAGATCGTGCAGACCCTGCACCACACGGCTACCGGTGAACTCGTGCGACGCACCACGCAGAGCATCATCTCCGACGCCCGGCTGAAGGAGGAACTCGCCGTCATCCGGGAGCGCGGCGCCGCGTTCGATCGCGGAGAAGCCTTCGCCGGACTCGGCTGTGTCGGGGTATCCATCGGCCCGGCGGACCATATCTACGGCAACCTCGCCGGTATCTCCGTCTGCGCCTCGGTCACCACGCTCGACTACCGCAAACTCGTCGGTCCGGTGCGGATGGCGGCCCGCGAGATCTGGGATCGCTGCGTAGCAGCCGACCTGGCGTCCCATTGATGCGGCTCGGGCCGCGACGGCTTGTACGTCGCGGCCCGAGCCTCGATCAGGATGCGGTGGCGTCCGCGGCGCTGAGCCGCCCTGCCATATCCGAGACAGCTCGATAGGCCATGACCATGCCGGACCCCAGGGGGACACCGGGACCGGGATATACCGGCCCCGCAACCGAAGCCGCGGAATTACCCGCGGCGTACAACCCGGCGATCACCGATCCGTCGGGCCGCTGCACTGCGCCGTCGCGATCGATCACGGCGCCGCCCTTGGTTCCGAGGTCGCCGAGGACCAGGCGCACCGCATGGAATCGTGCACCGTCGAGAGGAAGCAGACACGGTTCGGGCGAGGCGGCGCCGACGAAGAAACGACCGAACGGATCCTCTCCGCGGCCGAAATCGTCATCCTTGCCGCGCTCGGCGAATTCGTTGAACCGGCGTACGGTCTCGGTCAGCTGCTCGGCGTCGACGCCGATCGCCGCGGCGAGACCGGCGAGATCGGTGGCGGTGTGCCACAGTCCGGCCTCCGACATCTCCGCCCGGTCGGGGGCGGGCACGCAGATGGCGGGCAGGTCGTCGCCGAACCGGTTGTCGAAGATGAACCAGAAGCCGTCACCGTGCCCCAGGCGCATCCGCTCCCGCATCTCCCGGCCCATGCGATCGTAGGGCAGCATCTCGTTGGCGAAGCGCTGCGCGGTCTCGTCGACGATGATTCCGGCGCGCACCCCGAGGGTGAATGCGGCGTGCCCGTTGGGGAACAGCGTGGCCGGACACCACCACGACTGATCGAGCAGGTCGAGGGCGGCGCCTGCCGCTTGTGCGAGCGACACCGCGTCGCCGGTCCCGGTGTCCGGATGCGAGGAACTCCAGTCCGCGGTGGGCATGTCCTGCCAGGTCCGGCGCAGCTCCGCCGAACGTTCGTAGCCACCCGCGGCGAGCAGAACGCCGGCACGCGCCTCGATCCGAGTCGGAGTGCCGGCCGGACCGGCCAACACGACGCCGGTCACCCGATCCGACTCGTCCTGGACCAGTTCGGTGACGCGTGTGGACAGCATCAGGTCGGCGTTGCCGGTCGCGTCGAGGGCGAGCACCATGCGCGCGATCCAGGCCTGACCGCCGTCGAGCATCGACCGGTCCAGCTCGATATCGAACTGGTCGGCCGCCACCATCGGCCGGATGTCGGTCAGTCGATCGCCGACCTCTTCGGCGGATATCGCGCCGGCGAAGATACTGCGCCCGTTGGCACTTCGTCCGGGCGCGTCGAAGTAGTCGGGGAAGGGGCGGTGTTCGAGCGGGATACCGACGGTGTTCTCGAGGAAGTCGGCGACGACCGGGCCGGTTTCGAGGTAGGCGCGCTGCACCTCCGGGCGGGTGTGCTCACCTACGAGCGATCTGAAGTAGGTCAGTCCCGCGCCGACCGAGTCCTCGACGCCCTGCCGCTCGAGCACATGGTTGCCGGGCAGCCACACGCTGCCGCCCGAATACGCCGAGGTGCCGCCGAAGCAATCGGTCTTCTCGATTACGCAGGTCGACAGACCGCGATGGGCCGCGGCGAGTGCGCCCGCGAGGGCGGCGCCACCCGAGCCCACCACTATGACGTCGTATGAATTACCCCAGGTCATCGCCGCATTGCTCCATTCTCCGGTCCGGGCGTGAACGGCGCCACGCTAAATGCCGTGGATCGCCACCACGCCCGGACTTCCCGCTCAGCGGTCCTGTAGTTCGGCGGACCCGACAACCTCGATGAGGTAGCCGTCGGGGTCACGGAGTTTGCCGATCGTGCAACCGAATTCCGTCAGCACGGTGGCGGGCATTTCCTGGGTGCCACCGTGTGCGCACCCACGGGCCAGCAGTGCGGCGACGTCGGCGGTGTTGAGCACCAGCTTCACCAGCATGTTGCCGTGGTCGGGTGCAGCGGCATTCGCGCGCGGCGCGATCAACTGGATCCCGGCCGTCCCGGCACGCACAATCACCGCATCGAAGGCATCGGTGGCGATCGATCGTTCCTCGGTGAATCCGCAACCGGCGGTGTAGAACTCGGTAGCGGCGGGCAGATCCGAGACCCGGATCGCGGTGAGCGACAGGGTGGTCGGCGCGACGGTCATCGGGTCTGCGATCCGCCGTTGAAGTCCAGGGTCTGCCCGGTCATCCCGCCCGCCTCGTTCGAGGCGAGGTAGGCACAGAACGCGCCGACCTCGATCGGGTCGCCGAGTCGCCCGATCGGCACTCCCGCGATGAGTCGCTCGATCTGCTCCGGCGGCATCTTGTCCACCAGGTTGGCTTGCAGGCCGAGGGCCACGATGTTGGCGGTGACGCCGTACTGGCCGGTCTCGGCGGCGAGGTGGCGGATGAAGCCCTCGATACCGCTCTTACCGGTCGCGTACATCGACACGTTGATGTTCTGTCCGGTGCGCGCACTACCCGAAGAAATCTGCACGACGCGTCCCCAGCCGGCATCGCACATACCGTCGATGACCGCTTTGATGCAGTTCATCGCGCCGTAGATGTTGAGGTCGATCGACGGCGCCCACTGGTCCGGCGTCAGCTCCCGAAACGGCTTGCTGACCCGGTCCTCGGCGATACCGGCATTGTTGACCAGGATGTCCACGTGCCCGCCCAGCTCGGCCTCGGCCGAACGCACCGCATCGACCGTGGCCCGATAGTCGGTGACGTCGAACGCCCGCACGATCGCCTTATTACCTTCCCCGGCGATGGCCGCGGCCACCCGCTCGGCGCGGTCGGCGTGCAGGTCGTTCACCACAACCGTCGCACCCTGACGCGCGAGGACCGTCGCGATCCCCTCGCCCACGCTCTGGCCCGCACCGGTGACCAGGGCGATCCGTCCATCCAACTCGAACACGAATGCACCTTTCCCTTGATTGCGCCATCACATCGCAGGGATGGCGACCTGCCCTTTGCACACTCGCCGAGCCTGGTGCAGATTGTCAATCATTATTGGATTTTATTTTGGATCCAATCTGCTAGCGTGTGCCGCATGACGTCCGACACTCCCGTCGGCGCCCCGTCCGAACCGCCGGTCCGCACCGAGTTCACCGACGGGGTCGCCACTGTGACCCTGAACAATCCGCGGCGCAAGAATGCGATCAGCCTGGAGATGGCCGCCCTCATCGACGACTTCTGCGCGCGCGTGGAGACCGACACCGACATCGGTGCGGTCGTGGTGCGCGCGGCCGGTGCGTATTTCTGTAGCGGTGCCGATACCCGAGATCTGGCGGCGTCATCGGCCGATCCCGCCTCCCCGGAGGCGGTGCGCCGCACCTCCGCGGTCTACGGGTCCTTCGTCCGGGTGGGCTCGCTGCCGGTTCCCACCATCTCGCGGGTGGCCGGCGGCGCCGTCGGCGCGGGCTTGAATCTCGCTCTCGCCACCGATCTCATGGCCGTCACCCCACAGGCCCGCCTCGACAGCGGTTTCCTGGCTCGCGGAATCCACCCCGGCGGTGGACATCTCGCCTTGCTCGGCCGCGCGGTCGGATGGTCGGGCACCATTGCACTGGCGGCGTGCGGACACTCGCTCACGGGGACCGAAGCGGTCGAGCGCGGGCTCGCCCACCTGGTGGCGGAGGAAGCCGATCTCGACGCCCGGATCGCCGAACTCACCGGCCCGGCGGCCGCGGATCCCGAACTCACCCGCCGCATCATGGCCAGCGCCCGCCTGGAACTCGGGCCGCCCGCGGTGAGCTGGGCCTCGGCGCTGGAAATCGAACGGGGCGTGCAGATGTGGTCCATGTCGCGCAAGGGCGAAGCGTCCTGGTCGTCGCGGGGACCGGGCCGATGACCGCCGCTACCGGCAGCCGGTCACAGGCCGGTCCCGTCGAGGTGGCGCAGTTGCGCGCCGAGGTGCGCGCATTTCTGCGCGAACAACTCGACACCGGCGTGTTCACCCCGGCGCCCGACAACTGGATGAGCGGATTCGATCCCGCCTTCAGCGCCGAACTCGGTCGTCGCGGCTGGCTCGGCATGACGATGCCCGAACACTATGGGGGACATGGCCGTTCATTGCTCGAACGTTTCGTCGTCACCGAGGAACTGCTGGCCCACGGGGCGCCCGTCGCGGCGCATTGGATCGCCGACCGGCAGATGGCGCCGGGCATCCTCGCCAACGGGACCGAGGAGCAGAAGCAGCGATATCTGCCCGGAATCGCCGCCGGCCGGTTGTTCTTCGCGATCGGTATGAGCGAACCCGACGCCGGTTCGGATCTGGCCGCCGTCCGCACGAAGGCGGTGGCGCGCCCCGACGGCTCGTGGACGATCTCGGGCACGAAGGTATGGACCACCGGCGCACACGTCGCCCATGCCATGGTCCTGCTGGCCCGCACCGACGGCGGTCCGGGCGACCGGCACAGCGGACTGTCGCAGTTCCTGGTGGAACTGTCCACGCCCGGCATCGAGGTACGGCCGCTGCAGAGCATCGACGGAGGCCGGCACTTCAATGAGGTCGTCTTCCACGACGTGCACGTCGGCGCGGACACGTTGCTGGGACAACGCGGCTCGGGATGGGCGCAGGTGATGAGCGAACTGGCCTACGAGCGTTCCGGGCCCGAGCGCTATCTGTCGACCATGCCGCTGCTGCGCGCCTGGGCCGAGGAACTGCGCCGCTCGGGAGCTACACCGCAGCAACGCACCACCCTCGGATCGCTCACCGCGCAGGCCTGGGCCCTGCGGCGCATGTCGCTGGCCGTTACCACCGAACTCGCTGCCGGACGCAAACCCGATGTGCTCGCCGCGATCGTCAAGGATCTCGGCTCGAGTTTCGAAGGTGATGTGGTGGAGGCCATTCGCGCGTGCACGGATATCGAACCGCGCCGCAGCGGCGGCGACGGGTTCGCACGGTTGCTCGCTGCCGGTGTGCTGCATACCCCGGCATTCACGCTGCGCGGCGGCACCAACGAGATCTTGCGCGGAATCGTCGCGCGCGGAATGGGATTGCGATGACCTATCCGAATACCGAACTGGTCGCGGCGGTCGCGGACATGATCGACCGCATCGGCATCGACGCGACAACGCCCGCTGCCGCACCCGACCGTGCTGTCTGGGACGCACTGGCCGACGCGGGCTTCACCGAGATCGGTATCCCAGAAGGTCGAGCCGGAAGCGGTGGCACGTCCGCGGATGCCTTGTCGGTGGTGCACGCCGCAGCGGAGCGCGGTGCGATCACCCTCCTGATCGAGCACACCTTGCTGGCAAGCCCTCTGCTCGCGCAATGCACCGGTACGGCGGCAGCCGGGCCGAGCACTGTGATGATCGCCGACGATCGTTGCGGCACACGCGAAGTGGACGGCACCACCGTTCTCGACGGCATCATCACCGGTGTAGTGCACGGTCGTGACGCTGCCCAGGTGGTCGTTCTTCTCGAGCCGCCGAACCCAGGTGCACTCCCACGGATTGCGATCGTCGCCGCCGACGCCCCGGGAGTGGACGTGCAGCCCGGCACCGATCTGCTCGGCGCCGCACTCGACGACTATCGCTTCGACGCGACGCCCGTCGAGCTCCACGCCGAATCACCGGTCGACGCAACGGAACTCGAGCACCGCGGCGCCCTGTCCTATACCGTCGCCCTGGCCGCCGCAGCCGGTTCGGTGCGCGAGGCAACCCTGCGCTACGCCGGCGAACGCACCCAGTTCGGACGTCCACTCGCGAAATTCCAAGCCATTCAGCAACGCCTCGCCGGGCTCGCCGCCCGCGCCGCACTGATGCAGACGGCAGCCACTGCCGCGACCGAGGCAGCCGTGGCCAACCCGCACCTGCGCCGGGCCTCGATTGCCGCCGCGAAGGCGGTGACTTCGGCATCGGCTCGCGAAGTCGCAGCCGCTGGGCACCAGATCCACGGGGCGATCGGATTCACCACCGAACACAGTTTGGGACGATTCACCACGGCGCTGTGGGCCTGGCGGGACCGTTACGGGTCCGAAGAGTACTGGGCCGACGTCCTCGCCGGGCAGATCCTCGACGAGGGCACGGACCTGTGGGATGTCGTCGTCGGCGCCGAGTCGGCCGGCGAACCCACTGTCGCAGAAGGGAATTCCCGATGAGCATCACCCCACCCGCACCGGCCGAGGCCGGTGACGAGTTGCGCATCGACGGCCGGGCGGCATGGCGCGGCGCCGACACCGCCACCGGCAACGGCGTGCTCACCGGACTGCGCGTCCTGGACCTGAGCCGCGTCCTGGCCGGCCCGTATACGGCGCAGATGCTGGCCGACCAGGGCGCCGAGGTCATCAAGGTGGAGGCGCCGGCGGGCGACGAAACCCGCGGCTGGGGGCCACCGTTCGTGGATTCCGGTACGAGTGCCTACTACGGCAGCCTCAACCACAGCAAAGACAACATCTGCCTGGATCTGCGCACCACCGAAGGACGCGAGATCCTCGGTCACCTCATCGCCGGCGCCGACGTGATCATCGAGAACTTCAAGGCCGGCACGATGGCACACTGGGGATTCGATTTCGATACCGTGCTCGGCCGCCGGTATCCACGACTGATCTACTGCCGGATCACCGGATTCGGCGTCGACGGCCCGATGGGCGGACTTCCCGGCTACGACGCGGTCCTGCAATCCTTCGGCGGCCTGATGAGTATCAACGGCTATCCCGACGGCAACCCCCTGCGTGTCGGCGTGCCGATCGTCGATATCGTCACCGCCAATCTCGCCGTGAACGGCATCCTGCTGGCGCTGCTCGAGCGCGACCGCAGCGGGCACGGGCAACTGGTCGATATGGCGTTGCTGGACGCGGTCATCTCCCTCCTGCATCCGCACGCGGCCAACTGGATTGCCAGCGGAAGCGTCCCCCAGCGAACCGGCGATTTCCATCCGACCGTGGTCCCCTATCAGGTGTTCCGGGCCGCCGACGGCGACTTCTTCGTCAGCGCCGCCAACGACCGCCAATTCCGTTCGCTGACAAAGACACTCGGTGTACCGGAGCTCGCCGACGAACCACGCTTCGCATCCAACGCGCAGCGGCACGCACATCGGGAGGAACTCGTAGCACTGCTCGGCGAACTGATCACGGCCTGGCCCCGAGCCGAACTCGCCGCCCGGCTGGAGGAGGCAGGTGTCGCGGCGAGCTCGGTGAACACCGTCGACGAGGCTCTGCAGTCGGCGCAGGCCAGGCACCGCGAGCTGTTCATCGAAGCGCCGGACTATCGCGGCGTCGGGGTACCGATCTCGCTCGGCCGATCGCCGCACCGACGCCCCCGCCCCGCGGTCGCCCGTGGCGCCGACACCGCATCGGTGCTGATCGCGATGGGTTACCCCGCTGAGCGAATCGGCGCCTGGCGCTCGGCTGGTATCTTCGGGGACCCGTGAGCAGACCGACTGAAAGTCCCGCACCGACGAGCCGCGACGTCGGCCGCGCCGCCGGGCGGGTGGTCGCGGAACTGGAACGCCTGATCGTGACCGGGGAGTTGCTTCCCGGCCAGCCGATCCGCCAAGTCCTGATGGCCGAACGCCTCGGTGTCAGCCGGTTGCCGATCCGCGAAGCACTGCGCCATCTGACCGCCGAGGGCCTGGTGGCCCACGAACCCAATGTGGGCTACACGGTCGCGCGGCTGCAACAGTCGGATTTCGACCAGATCTATCTGATGCGTGCCGCCCTGGAACGCGAGGTGCTGCTGTCGCTGCCCGCGTTTTCCGCCGACGCCCTGGCGGAAGCCACCCGCGCCGCGCATCAGGTGGTCGAAGCAGCCGAACAGGGCGATGTACTCGCGATGCGGATGCACAATCACGCCTTCCACTTCGTGATCTTCGAGCGATCCCCACTGAATCTCATCGTCGCAGAGATCCGCCGGCTGTGGACTCTCGCGATGCCCTACCACGCCGCCTACCTGTACGACCCGGCCGCGCGCGCCCGCGTCGTGGCCGAACACGACCAGATGATCGAAGCGTTGACCCGCCACGACAACGAACGGCTCGTCGAGTTGATGAACGAGCACCGCCGCGGCGGGGAGACCAGCACCGGGATGATGCTGCGCGCCACGCGAACCGCCGCGCCTCCCGAACCTCTCGAGGAGTGAAATTGACCGCACCGATCGGGTACAAACCCTACCGATTCGCCTGGGATCCCGACGTCGAAGTGATTCTCGAGCGGGTCCGCGCGAACAAGACCGGCCCCATGCACGCCGCCGGAGTCGAAGCCGCACGCCGGTCCCTCGAATCCATCGTGCGTCCCCCCGGCCCCGATATGCGCACCGTTTGCGACACCACCTTCGACGGCCCGCACGGCGCCGTCCCGGTGCGGGTCTACCATCCGCTGACCGCACCGGAATCCGCTGCGCCCGCGCTGGTGTGGTTCCACGGCGGCGGCATGATCATGGGCACCTTGCAGTCCTTCGACCGCCTCGCCCGCGATATCGCCGACGCGGCCGGAGCGGTGCTGTTCAACGTCGACTACCGCCTCGCGCCGGAGTACCGCTACCCCGTCGCCAACGACGAGGCGTGCGCGGCGCTGCGCTGGGTCGTCGACACGGCATCGAACTGGGCGGTCGACGCCACCCGGATCGGTGTCGGCGGAGACAGCGCCGGCGGCGGACTCGCCGCCGCGACGGCACTGCGCAGCCGCGATGACAACGGCCCGGCGATCGCACAGCAGGTGCTGTTCTACCCCGGTGTCGAGCGCCGCACCGACCGCCCCTCGATGCGCGAGTTCGGCAGCTCCCCCTTCCTCACCGCCGAGGACATCGACTGGATGAAAAGCCTGTACCTCGGCCCTGATCCCGCCACAGACGACGCCTACGGCGTTCCGGCACTGGCGAATTCGCTCGCCGACCTGCCACCCGCCATCATCGCCGTAGGCTACGCGGACCCGATCCGCGACGGCGTCGAAGCCTACGGCGACCGGCTCCGGGAGGCAGGCGTGCCGACTGTGCAGCTGCGTTATCCGGGAGTGGGCCACGGATTCGCCATGCAGGCGCCATCGGTCGCGCGAGGGCGTGCGGCGATCGCCGAGGTAGGGGCGCTGGTCGCGGCGCGGTTCCGCGGCGAACGCTGATCCTCGACAACGAATTCCGCTCAGAAGACCGCTTGCCCAGTGGGCCAACTGTCGGCCGTACACACGCGCCAACATGATTCGCATGCGCCTGCGTCCAACGCTCGGCGACATCGGGGTGAGGTTGATGTGTAGTCACACGCTATCCGACATTGCCGCCGGGGCTAAGGTTCCGCCGGGGCGATAGCCGCACCCCGTTCACGCAGCATGCGTGGGCCCGCCTCGCGGACGGCAATTGGCTCGGTCTCGTCGAGATGGTCCTGTGGACCGGCAACGGTTACGGGCAGCTGCCCGTGACGAAGTGGTGCCCTGCGTCCGCGATATCGCCGACGCAGGGCGGCCGCTCGCCAAGATGAGGGCATCTCAGACTCTCGGGGGCTCCGATCGTCCGCGGCGGTTGCAGAAGATCACGAAGACGAGCAAACAACCGGCCGGGATGCGACGAGCGATCGTGGTGATGGCCTCGGCCCAGCGGCAGCCGGTTCCCGCGATCGCGAGGTTGAATGTTCGGCGGGCGTCCGGATCGCAATTCAGCGGGGTGATCCGCTACCGCCGACGAGGCCACCCGCTCACGTGAGTGCCGTCGCGGCGCGGCATTGCCGATAGCAGGGCACAAAGACCGCAGTCAACGCCGCCGAGCGGGAGTACCGTCGCGAACATGCGCCTCGGATACCGAGGACACCGGCATCTCCACGCGAGGAGATCTCATGACCGATACCCGGAGCGGCCCAGCCTCCCAAGCCGTGCATCGCAGCGGTGAGACCGCCACCGCCGACGCCATCGCGCCGGGCGACACCGGCATCTCCCGGTACCACGAGGTGGACGCGATGGTCGACGCGGCGTCCGTCGCGGCGAAGGCATTCCGCGAACTCGACCAGCAGCAGGTCGACGCGATCGTGGCGGCGATGGTGCGCGCCGGGATCCGGTCGGCCGCCGAACTGGCGCGGGTCGCTATCGAGGAAACCGGCTTCGGCGTCTTCGAGGACAAGGTCGTGAAGAACTACATCGCCACCGAGTTCCTCTACGACTACCTGCGTGACAAGAAGTCCGTGGGAGTCATCGACGAGGACGTCGAGCGCAGCATCACGCGGGTCGCAGAACCGATCGGCGTGGTACTGGCCATCACCCCGGTTACCAATCCGACCTCCACCGTGCTGTACAAGGCGATCGTGGCGGCGAAGACGCGCAACGCGGTGCTATTCCGGCCCTCGCCGTTCGCCGTCCAATCATGCGAGCGCACCGTCGAGATCCTGCGCGCTGCAGCCGAGGCGGCGGGCATGCCCGCGGGCGCGTTGCAGGTCGTCCCCGACGCCGCCCATGAGGTGACCCATTATCTGTTCGGACACCCCGGGGTCGACTTCATCTGGGTGACCGGCGGCCAGAAGATCGTCGCTCTGGCCAACGCGGCCGGAAAGCCCACGCTCAGCGTCGGGCCCGGCAACGCGCCCATCTACCTGCATCGAACGGCCGACATCAAGGCCGCCGTCGTCGACATCCTCATCTCCAAGACCTTCGACGCGTCGGTGATCTGCCCGGCCGAGCAGACCTGCATCATCGACGACGCGATCTACGACGAGACCGTCGCCGAATTCGAACGGATGGGCGCATACCTGATCACCGCCGAGCAGGCCGAGTCGCTCGCCGATTTTGCCTTCGGGTGCGGCGAGAAGGCCAATCTCGAGGCCGTAGGCCGTGCGGCGCCCGACCTGGCCGCCCGCGCGGGATTCACCGTGGACCCGTCGATCAAGGTGCTGCTCGCTCCGCTGCCCGCAGATCTCGACCGGCTCGCCGAGCATCCGCTGGTGCGCGAGAAGCTGATGCCCGTGCTCGGGCTGGTGCGCGCCCGCGACGTCCAGCACGGCATCGACGCCGCCGTCCTGGTCACCGAACATGGTGGCCTGGGACACACCTCGGCCATCTATGCGCACGACCAGGCGGTCGTCGACGCCTACAGCCTGGCCGTGCGCACCGGGCGCATCCTGGTCAACGCGCCTACGGCGGTGGGAGCGCTCGGCGGGATCTACAACAACCTCACCCCGACCTTCTCCCTCGGCTGTGGCACCTGGGGCGGCTCGGGCACCACCGAGAACGTCAACTACGAACAGCTGTTGAACATCAAGACGGTGTCCTACCGGCGCAGCCCACCGCAGTGGTTCCGGGTTCCGTCCAACACGTTCTTCAACGCGGGCGCGCTGGAGAACCTGCGCGACGTCGAGTGCGACAGCGTCGTGATCGTCACTGACGCGCTGAGCGAACAGCGCGGCGTGGTCGAGGAGTTACGCGGCAAGCTGCGCGCTCAGCACGTCAAGGTATTCAGCGAGGTCGAGCCGGAGCCGGGCGAGGCCGCCATCCGCCGCGGCGTCGCGATGCTCGAGGCGTTCGGGCCCGATGTGCTCATCGCCGCGGGCGGTGGATCGGTGATCGACGCCGCGAAGGCGATTCGCCTGTTCTACGAGCACCCCGAGACGAATCTCGCGGACCTCACGCTGCCGTTCCTCGATCCCCGCAAGCGTATGGCCGACTATCCCCAGAGCCCGCACATGGTGCGGCTGGTGGCGGTGCCGACCACCGCGGGCACCGGTTCGGAAGTCTCGCCCGCGGCGGTACTGACCGTGGGCGATCACAAGGAGACCCTGGTCGACTACTCCCTGGTGCCCGACATGGCGATAGTGGACCCGCTGCTCTCCATCTCCATGCCGCGCACCCTGACCGTCGACACCGGCATCGACGCGCTCACCCACGCGCTCGAAGCGCTGGCCTCGATCTTCGCCTCGCCCTATACTGATGCCTTTTGTGTGCAGGCCGCGCGGCTGATCTTCGAGGCGCTTCCCCGCGCCTACGACGACCCGCACGATCTGGCCGCACGAACCGATATGTCCAACGCCGCCACCTTGGCCGGACTCGCCTTCTCGAACGCCTTCGTCGGCACCAACCACGCTCTGGCGCACGCCGTCGGCGCACGGTTCGGCATCGCCCACGGCCGCGTGAACGGCGTCTTCCTGCCGCACACGCTGCGCTACAACGCCGGCCTGCCGACCAAGTTCATGCCCGCCCCCGGCTACTCGGCCTACGTCGCGCCCGAGAAGTACGCCCAGCTCGGCCGGGTCGTCTTCGGCGGACATGAACCCGAGGAGAGCCGCCGCCGACTGTTCCAGGGGGTGCGAGACCTACTCGAGCGGCTGGCGGTGCCGCGCACACTCCGCGAGATCGGCGTCCCAGAGGACGAATTCCTCGCGGCGCTCCCAGAACTGGCGATGACCGCCTTCCAGGACCTGAGCAACCGCACCAATCCGCGGATGCCGCTGATCAGCGAGATCACCACCCTGCTCCGGCTCGGCTACTACGGGGACGGCGACCATGCCCACTGACAGCGCCACCAAGATCGTGCATGCCCCGGCGGCGCGGGAGCCGCGATCGGTGGGCGGGCCACCGATCGCCGGTCATGCTTTGATTCGTCATCGCGACAGCGAATTGCGCAGATCGGTGATGGTGGCGCGGCGCTCGTAGGCGATACAGGCGAAGATCGCGGCAAGCACCAGTGGGAAGATCCCCATCGAGGGCTTGTCGGCGATGAACGCCTGCGTCCCGGCGGCGAGCAAGGTGAGTACCGACAGACCCGCGGCAGCCAGGGCACTCAGCCGTGGCACCATCAGTCCGATACCGCCTGCGACCTCCACGACACTCCGATGAAGACGAGCAGCCCGAGGGGGATGGTCAGATTCTCGGGGGCGTTGTCTGCCAGAGCGTTCGGCATAACGAACTTCGGCCCGCCGGAGGCGATGAAGAAGAACAGGCCGAGCAGGATCTGCAGGGTCCACAGGGTGCGGTTGCGGATCTTGGCGGGACGGTCGGTGACGTGGTTGGAAAAGTTGGCGCTGCGGCACCATCACCGGTCAACCGGCCCGGATCAACGTGCCACCCCGTTGATTATCACGCCAGCTTTCTCGGACGAGGCACTAGGGCCCAGTCGGTGACCGGCAGATGCGCCGACGCACCCCTCCCACTCCGTCAGCGGGCGTCAAACCCGCGGAAACGCCGGAGGTAGCCGGCGATCTTCCGGACCGGAACGGCGCGCGGCCAGTCGTCGGCCCGGAAATACGCGTCACTGCCACCGTCGACGAAAACCACGCTGCCGCACAGGAAGCGCGCCGCGTCGGACAACATGAACAGCACCCAATCCGCCAGGTCGCCGGCGTCGCCGAAACCGCCGATCGGCACCGGGAACCGGCGGATGGCCGCTGCTTCCCGCGGAGTGGCGAGTTGCTTTTCCAGCAGCGGCGTCAAGATGGCGCCCGGCGCCAGCACATTGAGCCGGATCCCTGCGCCCGCCCATGCGGCGGTGACGGCCTGGCGCCGGACCCAGCGGCTCACCGCGATCTTCGACGCCGCGTAGGCGAAGGAAGGCGCGTTGCTACCGAATATCCGCACCGCGCGCAGAGCCTTGTCGGTATCCCCCGCCAGCAGTGCGCGGATCGCGCGGCCGGGGACCGCGGGCGTGGTTGTCGTGGCGTTGCTGCCGAAGACCACCACTTTGGCATCGGTCGCCGCAGCCAGTACCGGCCGCCAGCCCTCGAGCAACTCGATCACGCCGTGATAGTTCACCTCGTAGATCAGGCGCGGGCGTTCCGCACCGGGAGCAGGGCCGACCCCGGCTGCCAAGACAGCACCGTCGAGGTGTCCGTCCACTGCGGCGAGAACGCCATCGACAGCCGCGCGCCGGCCCTCGGCCGTGGACAGATCAGCGACCACATCGGCGTCGCGCAGGTCGACCCCGACCACGGTGTGGCCATCTCGACGAAGTTTGTCCGCCACCGCTCGTCCCATTCCCGATGCCGATCCGGTCACGACATAGACACCCATCGCTTGCCTGCTTTCCGCTCTGCCTACTGCCACTTCTGCGACTCCGCGCAATATTGACACACTACGACAAAAATGGTGAACTGTGGCCATGCCCCCGAACACCGCAGCTCGGCGCGGGCGCGGGCGTCCGTCCGTGCTGGACACTCGGGCCGTCGCCGAATGCGCGCTTCACCTGTGGTCCGAACGCGGATACTCGACGACCAGCTGGAGCGATCTGGCCGATGCGACCGGCATCAGCGCCCGAACCCTGCTGCGTCACTTCTCGTCTCGTTCGGATATCGCCTACCTCGGTGTCGAGCCGGCCACGAGCAGGCTTCGCGATGCCCTCGACAACGCGACGGACAACGGCGACCCGTCGGCCGTCATCCGCGCGGCCGTCGTCGAATCGGTTTCACACGACCCGCGGATCAGCCGGATCGCGCCGCGGTGGTTGCGCCTGATCTCCGCCGAACCGGAGCTGGCCGCCATCGCGCCGCTGGCCTACCGGCCGTGGATCGACACTCTGGCGACATACATATCCGGTGTCCTCCCGGATGCACCACTGGCGATCTGCCGCGCGCTCGCTACCGCCTACCAGGCCGCATCCTTCGCCGCACTGGTCGAATGGGCCGATGCCGGCGCGGAGGGCGACTGCGCGGATGTGGTCGACGAGATGTTGTGCTGGATGGATATTCACGCTCCCGTGGATGTCCGGGGCGACCGCAGCACTCCCGCCGCCAACCAGTCCTGACAAGGAGTTCCACCATGTCCGTCACCCCGATGCCCGCGCCCGCACATCCGGATCCGCTGGCGCCTGCCACCCTCGGCCCGATCCGGTTGCGCAACCGCGTGATCAAGTCCGCCACCTTCGAGGGGGTCACCTCCGACGCCCTGGTCACCGACGCGTTGATCGATTTCCACGTGGCGGTCGGCGCGGGCGGGGCCGGCATGACCACCGTCGCATACCTGGCGGTCTCACCCGAGGGCCGCACCGAACACGATCAGATCTACTGGCGCCCCGAGGCACTTCCCGGATTGCGACGACTCACCGAGGCGGTGCATGCCACCGGCGCCGCGATATCCGCGCAGATCGGTCACGCGGGTCCGGTCGCCAACTCACGTTCCACCGGTCTGCCCTCGCTGGCCCCGTCGACGCGACCGAATCCGTTGTCGATGAGCCTGGATCGCGCCGCAACCGAAGCAGATATCCGGCGGATCATCGATGATCACGCCCGCGCGACGCGGTATGCGATCGAGGTGGGATTCGACGCGGTGGAGGTCCACCTCGGCCACAACTACCTCGCCAGCTCGTTCCTCAGCCCGAAGATCAACCGCCGCAAGGATTCCTGGGGCGGCCCGCTCCACCGTCGCGCGGAGTTCGCCCGCCGAATTCTGCAGGCGGTCCGCGAGGCAGCGGACGGACGGATCACGGTGCTGGCGAAAATGAACATGGCCGACGGCGTTCCCGGCGGTCTGTGGCTCGACGAATCCCTGGTCTTCGCGCAGATGGTGGAGAGCGACGGCCATGTCGACGCCCTGGAGCTGACCGGCGGGTCCTCTCTGCTCAACCCGATGTACCTGTTCCGCGGCGATGTTCCGATCCGCGAAATGGCCGAGACCCAAAGCGGTCTGGTGAAACTGGGCATGAAGATGTTCGGCCGCTTCGTGTTCGAGCACTACCCGTACGAACCCCTCTACTTCCGTGACTACGCACGCCAGTTCCGCAACGAACTGGACATGCCGCTGGTGCTGCTCGGCGGAATCACCGACCTCGCCGACATGAACACCGCGATGAGCGATGGGTTCGAGTTCGTGGCGATGGCGCGGGCACTGCTGCGTGAGCCGGATCTGATCAATCGCATCCGAGCGGAGTCGTCGAAGAAGTCGCTGTGCATCCACTGCAACCTGTGCGCGGCCAGCATCTTCACCGGCACGCGTTGCCCGCTGGTGAGCACCGAAGAGCGGAGCGATGTCACCGACGAGAACCCACTCGGTCTTCCCGTGTGACCACGTTCGAGAGACCTCCCATCGCCGAGGACCGCTCGGCGATGGGATGATTCGACGAGTCCGGCGCCGAGCTACAGGCCCGCAACGGGCTTCCCGGCAAGTGTGCTGCGACGCTCAGGACCACAATCCCGCGCACGGCAAGGGCGGCAGATCGCGGCACACGTCGTCGTCGACGGTGACCATGAGATCCGACGACAGCTGCGTCAGCGCGCACGCCACGTCGCGTGCCTGTTCAGCGCTCGCCTTGTAGTCGAGCGTCAACGCACCGGCTTCGATGCGGATGTGGCGCAACCGCGACGTCACCCCAGGGTGGCTCGAGATCAGCTTTGCCATAACAGATTTCCGTACAATCGCGATGACACTTACCAGCTCCGCGCCGGAGCCAGGAGCTTCTTGAGCGGAACCGCTGTGTCCGCCAGATCATTCGGCCCCGGCCGATGCCCGCGGCTCAGTGCCGACCGTAATGCCACGAAATCCGCTGGGGAGTTGAGGCATTCGGCGGCAACCAGCGCATCGTCGGTGAAGTACAGCGCTACCCGCCGATGCGGACGCTGCGGATCGGTACGAACCAGCATCGACGTGTGCCCACCGATGAGGCCGGCGATCTGCAACTTCTGATCGCCCTGATCCGACCAGAACCATGGGGCGGGCCGCTGCGGGCACGGTTGGCCCAGCAGCACCGCAGCAGCCGCATTGGCCTGCTCGACCGCATTGTCCACCGATTCGAGCCGGTAGCGAGCGCCGGACTCGGATACATGGGTGGTGCAGTCGCCGATGGCGAGAGTCCACCCATCCGAGGCCAGACAGTGCCGGTCCACGAGGATGCCGCCGTCGCAGTCGAGTCCGAGTTGCGCGGCGAGCTCGGTCCGGGCCTCGGCCCCGATCCCCACGACGACCGTCGCAGCCGGGATTTCGCGTCCGTCGTCGAGCCGCACCGCGTGAATCCTGTTGTCGCGGTGCTCGATCGACACCGGCAGCGCTCCCAGCACCACGTCGGTCGCCATCGTTCGGTGAGCGGCGAGCAGGGCCGCGGCGGTGTCAGGGCCCACCGCCCGCGCGAGCAGCCGCTCCCCTGCCTCGATCACGGTCACGTCGGCTCCCAGTGCCCGCGCCGTGGCGGCGACCTCGAGACCGACGAAGCCGCCGCCGACGACCACGACGGGCCCGGCCGGCACCCGTGCGGCGAGCAGGCGGGCATCGTCGAGGTCGCGCAGCACCAGCACATCGGGATGATCGGCGCCGGGCAGCGGCAAACGCCGCGGACGCGCGCCGGTGGCCAGCACCAGCCGGTCGAATTCCCGGATCGAATTGTCACCGTCAAGCGTGAACCGCACCTCGACGCCGGCCGGGGTGCGGCTCAGGTGCGTGACCCGGGCACCGACGATCAGTTCGATCTTCTGGTCGCGGTAATAGTCCGGTTCGCGCAACAGCACCGAGTCACCGGTGGCCTCACCCTTCAGCCACGCCTTCGACAGCGGCGGGCGCTGATATGGCAGATGCGGCTCATCCGAGATCAGCGTGAGCTCGCCGGTGAAGCCCCCGGCGCGAAGGCGATCGGCGAGCTGCACCCCGGCATGTGCGGCGCCGACCACCACCACGCTGTGGGGCGGCGCCTGCACATCGGTCCCGTTCTGCGATTCGGTCATCGTCAGACCTGCTCGTCGGGAATGGTCACGTGCAGATCGACGCCGTCGGACAACGTGAGCTGGCACGACAGCCGCGAGTTGTCCTCGCGATCGGAGGCCGTGCAGTCCAGCATCTCGTCCTCGTCCTCGGACGGATCGGCGAAGTACCCCAATTCGCCAGGCTCGAGATACACGTGGCAGGTCGCGCACGACAAGGTTCCGCCGCATTGGCCGACGATGCCGTTCACGCCGTTCTTGACGGCAGTCGACATCACCGAATCACCGACGGCGCCGTCGACGACACGCACCTGGCCGTCGGGCTGGGTGTAGAACACTTTGGGCATCGGCACGCTCCTACCAGGTGACCGGCAGATCGACGATCGGCTGGGTGAGGTTGTCGTTGTCGACGACCGCCTCACCGTGCAGTGTCAACCCGGGCAGCCGCTTGAACAGCTCGGCCAGCCCGACCTGCATCTCCATCCGGGCCAAGGGCGCGCCCAGACAATGGTGCAGCCCGTAGCTCAGCGTCAGATGCGGGTTGTTGCTGCGCCGGATATCGAAGACATCGTCGTGTTCGAGGGCCACACCGTCGTGAGCCACCGCCGCCGGGTCGACCATCACGGCCTCACCGCGAGCGACCAGCTGACCGCCGATTTCCACATCCTCGGTGGCGATGAACGGCACGAGACCGCCACCACCGGCGACCTTGTCTCCCAACGCCATTCGACCGTGGCGCAGAATCTCCTCGACCGCGGTGGGTGCCATGCCGTCCGGATCCTGCAGGAACAACTCGAGCTGGTCGGGGTTGCGCAGCAGCGACAGCACACCGGCGCAGATGAAATTCGCGGTGTTGTCGAATCCGCCGATGATGAGCACCAGCGCGATCGGCAGAATCTCGCCGTCGGTGAGGCTGTCGTCCTTGTCGCGGGCATTGGCCAGATCGCTGAGCAGATCCTCGCGCGGGCTCTTCCGGCGTTCCTCGATCAGCGCCATCATGTACACGACCAGTTCGGTCATGTTGGCGACGACTTCTTCCTCGGGCATATTCGCCACCGCGAGGGTCGCCGAACTCCATTTCTGGAATTTCGGGCGGTCCTCCGGCGGTACCCCGAGCAGGTTGGCCAGCATCTGGATCGGCAGGGCGACGGCATAGTCGTGAACCAGGTTGGTGGGCGCGCCCTTGGCGACCATCTCGTCGATGAGATGGTTGGCGAACTCGACGGCCGAATCCCGCATCGCCTTCACTCGTTTGGGCGAGATCGAGCGCTGCACGAGTTTGCGCAGTTTGGTGTGATGCGGCGGGTCCTCGAATTGCAGTGTGGTCCTGAGGAAATCGGGGAATTCCACGAAGTAGGGCACCACCCGTTCGCCGGTGCGGAACGGTTCACGTACGAACCGCCCGTCACTGAGCATCTCGCGGGCGGCGGCGTTGCGGTGGATGACCCACACGTCGCCGCCGAAGGGCATCGTCATCTTCGTCATCGGCCGCTCCGCGGCGATAGCCCGGTAACGATCGACGGCGTTCTTCGGCGGCACCGGATCGAAGGGGTATTCGGTCGGGGTGACCGTTTCTGTTGTACTCATGAGCAAACTCCAGTCGGGGCTGTCGAAGGTGGTCAGGACACCGGCATCTGCGCCGGCGCGACGACCTGCGGCAAGGCATCGGGGGTGATCGCCATGACCTGGTCGAACCGCTCCGCGACGCTCTCGACCGTCAGGCCTGGGTCATGGATGCCGACGGTGTTGACCAGTGCCAGCCGGTTCACGATGCCGCCGGCCACGTTGAACACCTCACCGGTGACATCGCAGCTGGGGTGCAGCAGGTAGGCCACCACCGGTGCGATGTGCTCGGGCAGCAGCGAGGTGCGCATGTACTCCATGATTTCCGGCGACAAGGTGTCGGCGGCGGCTTCGGCCATGCGGGTACCCGCCCCGGGAGCGACGGCGTTCACTTTGATGCCCTTGTCCAGCCCTTCGAGGGCGAGGTTGCGGGTCAGGCCGAACACCGCGCCCTTGGAGCCGCCGTAGTGCGACATCCCCGGATTGCCCAGCATCGCTTGCGAAATGGTGTTGACGATCCGCGGCGATTCGGCCCGCAGCAGATGCGGCCACGCCGCCCGGCATACACGCAGAGTGCCGAAGTAGTGGACGTCGAGGTGGCGTTGATATTCCTCGTCGGGCACCTCGTCGAACGGCGCGGTGCGGACGATGCCGGCGTTGTTCACCACGCTGGTAAGCCCGCCGAAAGAGGAGACCGCCGCGTCGACGAGGGCGCGGGCGCCGTCCTCGGTGGACACGTCGGCGGCGCATGCCACCGCTGTGCCGCCGGCGGCGGTGATCTCGTCGACGACCTGCGCGGCCGGGTCGTCACCGTCCACGCCGGAACCGTCGATGCTCGCACCGAGGTCGCCGACCACGACCGAGGCGCCGCGCGAGGCGAGCAGCAGCGCATGGGCGCGGCCGATGCCGCGGCCCGCGCCGGTCACGACGACGATGCGGTCGCTGAAATCCAGTGTTGCCATTATCTTTTCCTCGAGCTCTGTGAATTCGGTGGGCTTCGGACGGGATCAGGGACGGGTGTCGCCGCCGTGCTGCGGCACGTCCGCCACCCAGATGCCACCCAGCGCTTCCCGAGCGGACTTCTCGAAGTCGAAGACCTCGTAGCCGGCGGTCAGGTACAGGGTGCTGCGATCGGGACCGGCGAGCAGGCAGGCCGAGGCGATGCCGTTCTCCAACGGCAGCGAGACGGCGTCGGTGATGCCTTCTTCGGTGAAACGCGCGACATATCCGCCGCCGGGCATGGCCGCCCAGACCCCGCCCTCGGCATCGAGGCCGATCCCGTCCGGCATGAACGGGCAGGTGGCGAACTCTCGCGGATTCGACAGGGTGCCGTCGGCGGCGCGATCCATCACGGTGATCTTGAAGGCCATCACCTCGGCGGTGTAGACCCGGGTTCCGTCGGCGCTGACGGCAATCCCGTTGGCGCACAACAACGGACCGACCTTCTCGGGAGTGCCGACGGTGCCGTCCGGTTCCACCACGATCAGAGGTGACGGAACGGGATCCTCGCCCTTGAACAGATCGAAGCCGAGCTGGGTGATATAGGCGCGCCCGTCGGCGTCGACCACCATGTCGTTGGCTGCGGCCGAGCAGTGCTCGGAGATGTCGGCGTACACCGACAGGTCCTCGGGCCCGCCCCCGCCGTGGATCAGCACCAACTTCTCGTGCATGGACACCACGATCAGCCGCCCGTCCGGCAACCAGCCGAATCCGCCCAGCACGATCGGCACGTCGGTCTTCGCCGCCCGCGCGTTCGCGTCGACGACGACGGTGGCGTTGCCGTCCGCGTCGAGGGTCTTCAAGGTTCCGGTGTACATGTCCGAGAACCAGAAGGTGCCCTCGTGCCACCGGGGGCACTCCGGCCAGGAGTATCCGGTCGAGATCCTGCGGGCCTCGTAGGTCGGGGCTTGCGCCGCCGCGACGGCGGCGGCGACGGTGTCGACGGGATTGGTCATTGTGAGGCCCTCCAGCAACGGTGATAGGGACGGAAAGTTGTTGCAGCCGTAACGGTCTCGGCTCCACAGCACACGTGAGCCACGACTACCGCCGGATGCGAAGGCGGTGGTTCGACAGGCCCGGTGCGCCCAGTTCACGGCGGTGAACTGGGTCACAAGCACGTGGCATGACAGGACGATAGGTTTCCGCGATCGGCGCCAGCCGAGGCCCTCCCATTCAGCGGGAGAGGTCTGTCAGAACCCGTCCGCGTACCGTGCCGCGATGCGCTCCCACACGGTCGAATCGGTGCGGGGACCGCCCGGAGTGGACGCGCCGTAACGCTCGATCTCGGCGGCGAGATCGAGCGGAGCGGTCGGCGGAGTACCCGGCACCAGGGCCTGCTCGACACATTCGTCGGGCACCAGCCAGCACACTTCGAATTCGATCCCGTCGGGATCGCGCCCGTAGAGGGCCTTGGTGGAACCGTGGTCGCCGGTGCCGGTCAATGCCCGTGCCGCGGCGAGACGTTCGTGCAGTGCCGCGAGTTCGGCCAGGGTGTCCACCTCCCACGCCACGTGATAGAGGCCGACAGCGCCGGGTACCGGCGTCGCGCGGTCCCGGGCCTGGAACAGGCCGAGATCGTGATCGTTGGCCGAGTCCTCGTGGCGCAGAAAGGCAGCGCCGGGAAATGCGCCGGGAAGCCGGCGGAACCCGAGTACACCCTCGTAGAAGTCCAGGCTGCGCTGTAGATCCGACACGTACAGGACGACGTGGTTGATCCCGCGCAATACCCGGCCCTCCTCGACGACAACGCCACCGGCGCACACCGGGTGACAACGGTAGTACCGAAATCCTTCCTCGAACCTACCGGCGAACACGGATCCCGTCCCGTGGAGCGGAACAGTCGGGGTGGACCGATCCGCATCGCGACACGTGTTTCGGCCGGCCACCGCGGCGACACCGATTTGCCCGGTCCGCACCGGTGCCGGCCGCGCATGGCGAGCCCCGGGTCAGGAGACCGCCGTCGCGGCCGAATCCTCGCCTGCCTCACCGAGATACGCCCGCTCGATTCGGCGTGGATCGGCACGCAGCGCTTCGGCGGTATCGGAATCCGCGACCGTGCCGTGCACCAGGATCGCGGCTCGGTCGGCGATTCCCAGCGCCAGGTGCACATGCTGCTCGACCAGTAGCACGCTCATGCCGTCGTCGGCGAGTGCACGCAGCACATCCAGGATTTCGCGGACGATGACCGGGGCCAGTCCCATACTGAGTTCGTCGATGAGAAGGACCTTGGGGCGCTGCAGGATCGCCCGGCCGATGGCCAGCATCTGTTGCTCGCCGCCGGACAGCCGCCCGGCGTCGACCGACAGCCGCTTCTCCAGGGCCGGGAAGTACTGCAGCACTTCGGGGATCGCCGTCCGGCGCCGGGCGCGCTCGGCCGCGGCGAGACGCAGGTTCTGCCGGGTGCTCAACTGCCGGAACAAGGCCCGGTCGTCGGGCACCAGCACGACTCCGGCACGCACTGCGGCTCGTGGGCGTCCGCTCACGATGTCGGCGCCCTCGACCCGGATCTCACCGCCGGCGCGGGGCAGCAGTCCGGACAAGGTCGAGAGCAACGTGGTCTTACCCGCCCCGTTCGGCCCCAGGAGGCAGGTGATCTCCCCGGCGTGCAGGTCCAGGCCCACACCGCGCAGGCACGGTCGCTGCTTGATGTAGCCGGCACTGAGGTCGCGGCATTCCAGCACTGTTGTCATGGCTACGCCTCCTGCGTGGTCAGAGCGCCGGACTGCAATTCGGGCACTGCTTCGGAATCCACTTCGACGGTGTCGGACGAGACGCCGAGGTAGGCACGCAGCACCTCGGTATTCGTCCGGATCGATTCCGGTGGTCCGCTGGCGATCACCGTGCCCAGATCCAGCACGATCACCCGATCACAGATGGTGAGTACCAGCTCCATATCGTGATCCACCAGCAGAATCGCGGTTCCGCTGTCGCGCACGGAACGCAACTTCTCACCGAGCCAACGGCTTTCGTTGTTGTCCAGCCCCGCGGCGGGTTCATCGAGCAGCGCCACCGCGGGGGCCGCGGCCAGCACGCGGGCCACCGAGACCAGTTGCCGTTGTCCCTGCGACAGCGAGGCCGCCGCCGCATCGGCCATGTCCCCGAGTCCGAGGACAGCCAGTGTGCGCGAAACCAACTGGGCAACCGGAAGTTTCGACTGTGATCGGGCGGCGCCGACCCGGACGTTCTCCGCGACGGTGAGATCGTCGTAGAGTTCCACATCCTGGAAGCTGCGGCCCAGTCCCGATCGTGCGCGGGCATGAGGCGGTGCACCGGCGATGGCGGTGCCGTCCAGGGTGATGGCACCACTCGCCGAGGCAAATCCGGTGACGGCATCGATCAGCGTGGTCTTTCCGGCGCCGTTCGGCCCGATCAGCCCGACGATCTCACCCGGGAACACCTCGAAGGTGACATTCGATACCGCGGCCACCGCACCGTAGGACACACTGACGCCGTCGACCGACAGCAGCGGAATGTCGGTGTCGCGCGGCGTCACGGCATCGGTCACCTCCACCCCGCCGGACGAGGTGCGATCGCCGCGGCGCAGCGCAGGCCACCGAACCCGCGGCAGGCGGCTGGCGATGCCGTCGGGATTGGTCATCACGGTGATGATGAGCAGAATTCCGCTCAGTACGGCGTAGTAGTCACCGATGTGCAGGAAGCGGTCGACCAGCAGGTAGACCACACCGCCCGGAGCCATGAGACCGGCCAGGATCGCGCCCCTGATCGAGGTGACGCCGGCGACGTACATGATGGCGAACAGCCCGATGCCGGCGAATACCGCGAACGGCTCCGGCGTGGCAAGAGTCTGTTGATAGCCGAGCAGAGCACCCGACAACCCGGCGATGAAAGCGCCGATCGCGAAGGTGATCAGTTTGGTGCGCGACACATCGATGCCCGCGGCCGCCGCCGAACGTTCGTTGGCGCGCACGGCGAGCATGTCGGTACCGAGGCTGCTGCGGCGCAACCAGGCGACACCGAGTCCGACCATCGTCAGTACCGCCAGGCACAGCACACCGAACGCGATACGCGGATAAGCATGTCCCGCACCGATTCCGAGGTCGATGCCGAACAGCCGGGGATTGTCGATCGGCGCGCCGGCGACACCGCCGTTGAGATCGGGATTTCGGAACCAGAACGCTTCGACGAAGACTGCGAGCGCCAGCGTGACCACGGTGAGCGGCAGGCCACGCACTCGGAGCGCCGGCAGGCCGACCACCACGCCGACGAGGGTCGCGAACAGGGCGGACAGGATCGGCGCGAACGGAAACGGGATCCCCAGGTGCTGGTTCAGCACGCTCAACGCATAGGCCGAAACACCCGCGAGGGTGAGCTGAGCCAGCGAGATCTGACCGGCATATCCCGTGACCACGACCTGCGACAGGGCGAGCACGCCGAAGATGATGCTGCTGACGACGGCGGCCCGGTAGCTGCCGGACGTCGCGGTCAGCGCCACGACGGCGACCACCAGCGACAGCATTGCGGGGATCGCTATGTGATCGGGTCGCGGGGCGCGTCCGAGTGCCTTGCGCACCACACTGCCACGATCGGGCAGCGGACGTCCCTTCACGACCAGGAATCCCAGGATCAACAGCAGCGAGATCGCCTCGGCCGTACCGGATTTCGGCATCCAACTGTAGAGACCCTGCAGATTGGTGGCTTCGGCCTGCAGGGCACCGATCACGATGCCCGCGGCAACGGTCAGCCAGATCGAACTGAAATTGCCCACCAGGGTGGCTGCCAGCGCCGGCACGATGAACATCGAATAGGCCACCGGATTCAACGCCACCAGCGGCGCGATCAGGATGCCGCCGAGGCCCGCGACCACCGAGGACAGCGCCCAGTTGCTGAACGCGATCCGGTCCGGTGACAATCCGGTCAGGTAGGCGCCCTTCTCCGATTCGGCGGCCGCTTCGGTCGCGACACCGAAGCGGGTGAAGCGGAACACGACCGTCGCGACGATCGCGATGCCGATGATCGAGGCCGCGAGCCAGATCCGGTCGGTGGGCACGGTTCGGTCCCCGATCCGGAAGGTGTCCAGGGCGAAAATCGGCTGGACGGCAACGAGTCCGGTGCCGACCCGCTGCGCGATCAGCGCCTGGATCACGATCATCAACCCGATCGAAGCCACCGCCTTCGCCACCACCGACGCGGTCCGCATGGGCCCGAACACCAGCGCGTAGCAGAGCACGCCGAGGACGGCGGCGAAGACCAGAGAGATCGCCATGGCCGGGGCGACACCCAGGGGCCCACCGAGATGGATGGACTTGGGCAGTCCCGGTATCGGAACCAGCAGTTCCCCCTTGCGGAGCAAGGCGTAGGTGTATGCGGTGTACAGCGCGACCGTGCCGGTCGCGAAGTTCACCACACCGGAACTCTTGAACGTCATTACGA
This sequence comes from Nocardia sp. NRRL WC-3656, assembly GCF_000720265.1. NCBI lineage: Bacteria > Bacillati > Actinomycetota > Actinomycetes > Mycobacteriales > Nocardiaceae > Nocardia > Nocardia sp. NRRL WC-3656. The sequence goes on from NZ_JOJF01000024.1 coordinate 45,757, forward strand.
GCGCGAGTCCGATAGCCGCGTACACAGCCCCGTTTCCGAGGCCGAGCACGAGGTAGGAAAGATGGTCTGTCATGGCGATCTCTCTGGCCGAATCCCGTTGTTACCCTTGACCTATCCGGTCACTTCGAGGTCCACCGGGACACCCTTGTCGTTGATCTTGCCGATCAGCATCTGATGCGAGCAGATCGACGGCATCTGCGGCACGGCGGTGCCGTTGCAGGTGAACGTGATTCCGCCGCCGGCCGGCATCTCGACGTTCTGGGCCGTCTTCAACGCCTGCTTGATGCCCGCCGCATCGGCCTGGCCCTGCAGATTCTTGGTGGCCCCGACCAGCGCCGTGACGAGCTGGTAGCCGGAGGACGCGGCGCCGGTGACGTTCAGATCCTTCGCGTACTGCTGCAGCACGGAGCGGTAGAGCACCGAATCCGGGCGATCGGACAGGTAGTCGGTGGCGGTGATGCCGATGCTGCCCTTGACCGTGTCCATCCCGATGATGTTGGTGACCGAGGGATCGAGGCACGTCGGGATGTAGACCTTCTGCACGTTCGGATCGGCGGTCTGGATCGCCTTGTACACCGAGGTGCAGGTTCCGGCATCGGCGATGACGCTGACACCGTCCGGCTTGGCGGACAGTCCGGAGGTGACCAGCGGAGTCGGGTCCGGCACGCCGAGGGCGATCGGCACCACCTTCAGGTCGACGCCGGCCCCCTGGAAGATCGGAGCGCCCATCGCGTTGATCATGGCGCCGATACCGCCGCCGTCACTGGCGAAAATGGTGAACGTCTTCATGTTCTGTTTCTTGGCCGCCTGCGCCATCGCGGTGATCGTGCCGGGCAACCCGGCCGACAGCGACGATGATTCCGGCGAGGTCAGCTCCACCTGCGACACACCGTTGAGGGTGACGTAGGGGATCCCCGCCCCCGCGACGATCGGCACGATGGCCGGACCCTGCGAGGTTCCCGGCGACAGGACGGCCGCCACCTTCTGTTCGACCAACTCGTTGGCGCACTTGGTCGCCGAGGTCGGTTCCTCCTGTTGCTTGCACACGACCAGGTCGATCGGATGCCCGGCCAACCCACCGGCGTTCTTGTTCACATACTGGACCGCAGCCTCGGCCCCTTGACGCATTTCCGGAATCGAGACGACCGCGCCGCCCTCGGTGGAGACGAACCCGATCTTCACCGGTGTACCGGAGGCCGGGTTGTCCGGCAGCGATGTGGTCGAGGCACCGGCGATCGCGCTGTTGTTCGAGGTGTCGTCGCTGCTACATGCACTCGCGCCCAGGGCCCCTATCAGGGCCAATGCGCTGAATCCGGCAAGTGTTCGCCGGTGGCGAGCAAGTCCGCCAAGTTTCATGATCCGAGATCTCCTTCTGCGAGGAGGAGCCACGCCGAGTGTTCGTCGGCACACCGGGCTCCTCGCATGATGTGCATCACATATCGATGTCAGCGGCGATTATGTGCGGATCGGACACCCGGTCGCGGACGGCGGTTCCCGTTCACCGGGACAACGGTTCGCAGAAATTTCGCCACACCCGCCACGACGGCAGCAAACTCCGTGACCCGCTTCACAGATCGGCGTCGATGTGCCACTATTTTCTAATCGAAATAGGCACGTCAGATCGTCGCCGTGGTCAACGAGGAGCACAGCATGACCGTTACGCAGGAGATTCACGCGGCCGAGGCGAACACCCCCAGCAATATCCTCGACCGGTTGACTCTCGTCCTCGACGCCTTCGACGGACACGAAAGTCTCGGTCTGACCGAGATCGTGTCCCGGACCGGACTGCCTCGCTCGTCGGCGCACCGGATGCTCGATCGGCTCGTCCGCCTGCGCTGGTTGCAGCGCCAGGGCCGCAGCTACAGCCTGGGGATCAGGCTCGTCGAGCTCGGCTCGCTGGCCGTCCACCAAGATCGGGTGCACGCCGCGGCGCGCGAACACCTGCATCACCTGTACCGCGCCACCGGAATGGTGGTGCATCTCGCGGTGCTCGACGGCGCCGACGTGGTGTACCTGGACAAGATCGGCGGCCGGCTGGCCGCGCAGGTTCCGACGCGCATCGGCGGCCGCCTGCCCGCCGCCCGCACGGCATTGGGCAAGGCTTTGCTGGCATACGACAACCACACCGAACCGGGCGGCGAGGTGGTCCGGCAGCTGGGTTATGCCGTCGAACGAAACGGCGCACCGACCGGGTTCGGGTGTATCGCCGCTCCGATCGGGGAGGTGGGCGAGGCCAGGACCGCAGTGTCCATCTGCGGTCCGCTCAACAAGATGTCGTTCGACAGCCGCATGACCACGCCGGTGCAGCTCACGGCCGCCGCCATCGTGCGCAGCCTCAACGCCGGCCGGTTCGTGACTCCGACCTTGCAGCGCAAGAACATCCTGCGATCGCTACCGACCGCGCCCTCCGTTCTCGCCGAAGGCTGACTGGTCGGTTCCGGTCTCCGCGTCCGGATCGTCAGCGCCCACAGCACGCCAACTTCCGGGATGACGCGGCACCGGAAGTCCGAATTCGTCGGTGACGACCGAGGAGCGATAATGCTCGGCCGCGGCATCGATATCCGCGAGCAGCTGCTCGGCCAGCTCGATCTCGGCCTCGAAATAGCGCTGCGACCAGCGCAAACTCATCTGCGTGAACGACCATCCCGGCTCCGGATCCGACCGGTCGGCGTGCCGTCCCGCTCGCCGCGCGCGCTCGCGAAGGTTGTCGATATGGGTCCTGACGATGCGCTTCAACTGCTCCGGATCGTGCAGATGACCCATCCAAAGGCGAAGCATCACCCCATGTTTGAGCACCGGCATATCCACGTCGGCATCGCGCGACCAGTTACGCAGCGCGCGCAGCCCGTCCACGGTGATGCGATACAGCCGCCGGTTGCGCACGCCCTCGTCCGCGACCAGTCGGGACTGCACCAGCGACAGGTCCTCGAGCTTCTTCAGTTCGCCGTAGATCTGGCTTACCGACGGACTCCAATAGAAGAATCCGATACTCCAGTCGGCCCATTTCTTCAATTCGTTGCCGGTCAATTCCTCACCGAATGACAACATCCCCAATACGGCCCAGCTGGTGGCGGGCAAGTTGGGGAAAGAATCGACGTCAGCACCCATAATCGCCGAGCTTACAAGGCATTCCGGACCCATTGCCCCCGGCCGCTCCCGGCTGACGGGAACGAGATCACCCAGTCGGCGGCGCACCACTTACGTTGAACACCATGAGCGACAGCACCATCTACATCATCGACCGGATAGTGCTCAAACCCGGCCACGCGCGCGCTTTCATCGACGCGTATTTGAGCGAATACGCCCCCGGCGCGCGGCAACGCGGTCTGACCTTGGACCGCGTCCTGGTCAGCCCGCCGGCCTGGATCGACGCGGAGAGCAATGTCGTCACCGCGACCTGGACCGTCGAAGGTCCGCAGCAGTGGTGGGCCGCGGCAGTGAAGGGACGCCACGATCCGGTGTACGCCCAATGGTGGCAGTCGGTCTCCCCCATGATCGTCGAACGCTCCCGGTCCATGGCCGCCGCGGCCGATGCCGTAGAAGGGCTGTGCCATGTATAAGGTGACCCGACTACTCCATCTGGACGACACCGCGGACAGGGAAGCGGTACTACGCACCATCACCGCCGCGGCCGATTCGATTCCCGCTCGGTACACCCTCGTCGCGCCCACACTGCCCGGAGCACGCAACGGCGGGGACCTTCTCGTCCACCTGCAATTCGAGTCGGAATCGGAATGGTCGCGCCGGCGGGCACCGATCGACGCGGCGACCTCCGGCAGCTCCATTCACCACGTCGATGCCGCCGAATATCGCGGTGGATCGCCCGGGCAGGACCGGGCGGGACGCCGCAACTCGTCGAGCCCGGCCTCGGTCTATCGGACGTTGCTGTTACGCGTGGACGATTCCGCTTCGCCCGCGGAACTCGGGCGGTTCGAACACGCGATGCTGCAGATGCCCGCACATCTGCCGGGAATCCGGGCGTGGCAGCTCAGTCGCGTCGCTCACGCTTCCGGAACGTCGGCCTGGACCCATGTCTGGGAGCAGGAGTTCGCCGATCTCGACACGCTGCTCGGGCCCTATATGAATCATCCGGTGCACTGGGGATATGTGGACCGGTGGTTCGATCCGGAGTGCCCCGAGCAGCTCGTCAAAGACCGTGTGTGTCACAGTTTCTGTGCGATGTCGGCGCCGGTCATCACCGACACGACGCCGGCGGTACTGTCAGCGGCGGAGGAACCCTAGAACCGCCGCTTCCCACTCTTCCTACTGCTCGATCATCACCCGGTGCCCGCAGTTGGGGAAGATGTGGATCTCTCCGTTGGCCAGCGTGCGCATCGGAAGCACGGCTCGAACTCGCTTGCCCGGTGAACGGCACACTCCCGCCCGGCGCGGCCCGATCCCCTCCAGCACCGTCGAGGAGGCCGGCCTCAGCTGGTCATCGGGCTCCGCGAGTGAGACGAATCCGCTTCTCCGCCAGCCGAGAACGCCGCATGCCGACCGGCCCGGCGGCCGAAATACGACCCCGCACCCAGCTGTGTACCGCTGGCGTACCCCTTGCCGTCTTGAGCCAGCGTGGAGGCACAGGCGCCCGCCGCGTACAGACCCGCAACGGTGGTCCCGTCCGGGCGCTCGACCTGTCCGTCGACGGTCGTCCGTAGTCCGCCGAGGGTGAATCCGGCATAGGACGCCACACCGAGCGACAGGTTGAATGCCGCCCAGGGACCGCGGTCCTGCGCCTCCAGATACTCGGGTCGCTTGCCGAATTCCGGGTCGGAGCGCTCGGCGGCGTGCGCGTTGTAGGCATCCAGCGTCCGCTGCAGATTGCCCGGCGGAATGCCGAGCGCGGTCTCCATCTCGCCGACCGTCTCCCACCCGTCGATGAACGGCACCAGTTCGAAATCCCGCTTCGCCAAGTGCGATTCATCCAGGATGAGGAATGCCTTCGCATCCGGCTGTTCCAAGACGAATCCGGCGGTGCGAGCGTGATACGAGTCTTCGGCGACGAACCGCTCCCCCTGCGCGTTGACGATGATTCCGGTGAGGTGCCGGGCAGGCGGGTACACCGGCGCCGTCACGAAACACTGGTCCATATGCGCGGTGGCAGCCCCAACCGACATACCCATCCGGATACCGAGGCCGTCGTCGAACGACGAGCCGAGCGGATACGGTTTCTCGGCAAGCTGCGGCACGTATTGCCGCACCATATCGGGATTCATGACGAAACCCCCGGCGGCGAGGACCACCGCACGCGCCTTCACCGCCCCGGATTCCGCGAACCGTTTCCAGCGCACCCCGACGACGGCTCCACTCTCATCGCAGATCAGCTGCTGTGCTCCGGTTTCGTACCGGATCTCGACACCGAGTTGCTCGAGCCGCTGCACCAGCAGACCGGTCACGAGCGCCGCTCCACCCGTGTCACCGGCCACGGGCACTTTGTGGCCGCGCGGCGCGGGGACAGCCAGTTCACAGAAGGGCCATACCTTTTCGTTGCCGGTGTACATCAAGCCCTGGGTCCCCGGCTGAATGACGGCCTTCTCCGGATAGAAGCTCCGCTCGAAGCGAAAGCCCAGACCTTCCAGCCACTCGAAATGCGCCACACTGTCGACGCAGTAATCGTGGATCTTGCGCACATCGGGTTCCCGCGAAACGGCCGTGAGGTATTTCTCCATTTCCACCGCGGAGTCGGTGTGTCCCGTGGCGGTCTGCACCGCAGTGCCGCCGCCGAGATAGAAATGGCCTCCGGCCATCGCCGATGTACCACCGCCGGCCGCAGCCCGCTCGAATACCAGTACCTTGGCGCCGTGTGCCGCGGCCTCCACCGCCGCGCATCCCCCCGCGATGCCCAATCCGACGACGATCACATCCGCTTGCCCGCTCCAGTCCTCGACGTCGGCCGCGGGAACGACTGCAGGAATTTCTGTTCGCATACCTGGTAAGAGTGGCTGAGCCCGTGCCCGCGGGTCATCGCATTTCCCGCCGAGCGGAATACGGCCGGGGAAGTGTGCCCGGAAAACACAATCTTCACGAAGCACGCCTAAACTATCTCGTGTTAGTGCCACTGGGCTGCAATGTCGGTAGCAACGAGCACACAACTCACCACCGGAAGCGCCGAACGGACGCCGCGGCCGGCCGCGTCCACCCCGGTCTACGCTCCGGGTTCGGGACGTTCTATGTGGATTTGCGCCGATTACACTGCAGCACAACGCGATTAGCGGTAACTAGCTGGACTCGCGACGGATCATCGTCATGGTCGGCAACGCCGGCTCCGGCGCCGCGGCGAGTTCACCGGCGGCGTGCAATGCGAGGTCGGCGGTGTATCGAGCCACCCCTGCCGCATCCATCCGCACACTCGATAGCGAAGGTACGAACACAGCCGCCAGTCGGGTGTCGTCGTGACCGATCACCGCCAAGGGTGCCGGGACACCGATACCAGCCCGCATCGCAGCACCGACAACGATCGCCGCCACGGTGTCGTTGTAGGCCACGACGCCGGTGACACCGCTGTCACGCCAGGCCAGGACACTCGTCACGGCCGAGGCCTCTCCCGTGCCGACTTCACGAACGTCGAGCGGTTCGAGCCCCAAACGCTGGGCTGCCCCCTGCGCGGCTGCCACTCGCGCGGCGACGAGATCTGCGAGTCTCTCGTCACAGCCGGTGGCATAGGCCAGCCGCCGATGCCCCAGGGAATAGAGGTGCTCCACCTGCAACCCCACCCCGGCGACAGCCGCCTCCGAGCGCCCTACCGTTCCGATGACAACTCGGCGGACCCCGCTGGCCCGCAACGAATCCTGTTCTTCCGCATCGAAATCGGCCAGACCGATCACCACGTCGGGGGTGACCGACTCCCAGAGCGGCCGGGAGCGATCCGCCGCCCGGCGGGTGTAGGTGATCAGCGAATAGCCGGCTCGATCCAGCGCACAAGCCAGTTCGTCGACATAGTCCGCCATACTGTCTTCGACCGGCCAGTCGGGCAGCACCAACAGCACCAGGCGACTACTGCCACGGCGCAATGTCTGCGCCGCTCGGTTGGGCCGGTATCCGAGCCGCTCGGCTTCGGCCAGCACCCGCTGCCTGGTTTTCTCCGGAATCGTCTGCCCGGGAGTGTTGTTGAGGACGAACCCGACAGTCGCGCGCGACAGTCCGAGTGACCGGGCAACATCGGTCGCGGTCACACGCTGCTTCGCAGACGGCATCCGCATCACCTCCCGGACCGGTTCGGCGAACGGGTATTCACCGAATCGCCAGCTCATACGCTAGCACGTGCGAGGAGCGCGGACCGGATCTGTCCGCGGTTCGAAAACGCCCTGCCGCCGCACCGGACGCGTGCGTGAGGAGTCGTACGGAATCGCCTCGGCCAATCCTCCGGACTGTATGGACGACAACTCAGCGCTGCGCATCACTGCTACCAGTCCTGCCAAGGAACGATCGAATGCACCGGCGCGGCGAACAGCACCTCCTCGGCATCCGGATACGGGGCACCACGGCCCGCCGCGTCCCATTCCCGCTCATGCTCGGCAAGTTCGCTCGACACCGTCTCGGGATCGCCGTCCAGATACAACAGGCGAATCCGCAACGCACCACTGGAATACTCTCGCCGCGCCTCCCCGAGCGGCAGTGTCGGATGCGTCTGCACCGAATGCAGGGCGAACGACCACGCACCCGCCACCCCGGGACACCCCAGCAGATCGGGGATCCGCACCCGATCCTGCCAGCGAAACTGCTCGTGCGCGGGCACACCGTGCGGGTCGGCCAAATATGTGAGAGTGACATGCAGTCCGCGGTTCGGCCGGAACGGCAGCGCGTCGGCCGACACCAGAACACGTGGTGCCACATAGCCTTTCACCGGAGTGAAGAACGCCAGCAGGGACCGCCGGATCCCCGGCAGAATCGGGCCCCGCCCCCACTGAAAGGAGTCTTCACCCAGCTTGGTCCATTCGGCGATGCTCTGCTCGTACGGTGGCCGGAACCAATACATGGCCATATAGTCGGTACCGGCCAGCTCCCCCGCGGCAGTCCCGAGCTCTGCGCCGCGGTCTCGGCGACGAGCCCAGCGATCGCCCCACGCGACCCCTGCTAGCAGCAAATTCTCCGGCCGGTGATCCAGCTGATGCCATTCGTTGTATTCCCGATGCCTGTCGGGATCGGTCAGTTCGATGAACGAGAAGAACGCCCGCTCCGAGAACATTTGCCCACCTCCGAGATGTCGATTTCGGTCACTCGCGACCACGCAACGCTAGGAGCTCGGCGCCCGCAGATCGTCGAGCCATTCCATCCATCGGGAAAGCGTTCGCCCCCGAGGTCGTCGTTCGATACGGCAGTGCCGATGCGCCGGCGATCGAAGGGCAGGTCGCCACCGTCGCGATGATTCGATCGTTCCTCGACCACTGTGGACCTTCTCAACATCTGTTGGGCAACATGATCGTCGACATCGACGGAGATACCGCATCCACTACCTGCAAGGCCAGGGTCTTCCACATGGGAGCAGGCCCACACACCGACAAGACGTACGAATGTGCGGGGGTCTACCGAGACACACTGACCCGAACAGCAGCAGGATGGCGAATCATCCAACGCGTCTTCGATATACATTTCGAACTGGGAAGCCGGGAAGAGGTTCTGGGTGCCCAGCGTTCCCCCGCACCGCAGCAGTCGTTTTCGTTCACGAAGATCTTGGTGAATGATCTCGAAACCCAATTCGCCTTCTATTCGACAGTTTTCGGTCGCGCGGAAAAGACTCGCTACGACTTCGACGATCGCGCCGATCCTCTCGCCGAGATCATCATGACCTCCGCCGACGGAACCGATCGATCACTGGTCCTGCTGCACTACAAGAACCGGCCGGCACCGGCACCGGGTTCCGCAGTCATCGGCTTCGAGGTGAGCGGAATCGATGCTGTGGTGCAGCGAGTTGCCGACGCCGGCGGCACAGTGACCGAACCACCTCGACTGATGACGAATATCGGAATCAAGGTCGCCTTCGTCGAAGATCCGGAAGGACACGTACTGGAGATCTTTGAACGCATTTGATTTGCGAGCAGGTCCGGCGGTGACGATCCGCAATGACTTTGGGCATTGTCGTCCTGTGGCGTCGTTCTTCATGCGCGGTCGACATCCCGAAACCGGCATCGACCCCGACCGCTCGTGGGCGTCCTGATCAACTCTGCGGCACATCAGCGCGGCCGGAATTCGCACTGCCGCCACCGCCCCCGCTTCGGATGCCGGACCACGTCTCGTTGATGTCGTCGCGCGCCCATTCGACGATGTCACCGTCGGCGCGGACGTCACCGGTGAGCCAGAACGCTTCGTCGGGTGCCCATCCCGCGATCACCGAGGCCGTGTCACCGTCGACATCGATAGCGATGCCCGCAGCCGCGAGATAGCCGGCGACGGTGAGGTGCACTCCCCCGTACTCCTCGGCAACGGCATGCCAGTCGGGCAGAACCCACCGCCCGTCGCGGCCCGTGGTGCGGTACCAGTCGTGGCGTTTCTGCGCCGTGACCTCGAGCGGGAACCGCTGACACAGATGCGCCCAGGCGGCGGCGCCGTCGATTTCGAACGTATCGATGTCTGCCGGGATGATCTGTCGCCGAGCCCAGGCACGATTCTCACCCGCGGAGTCTTCGACGAACCACAGGGACGCGGGCGAACCGTCATCGAGTGTCCGTGTGGAGCACGGAACACCGAGCGGCGACGACCACCACACGCCGGAGTAGGCGGCTGTCGGATCGGTGGGGCGTTCCCACGCCGCGCGTTTCTCCTCTGCAACGACCCGGCCCAGCCATGTGGTGAGCACTTTCCCGACCGAAGGAACGCTGTGGTGTCGCTTGCCCCATCCCACTGACCACTGCTCGTCGCGAACAACACCGGTGGTCCACCACCGAGCGTGCTCCGACGCACTGAGGTGTTCGGCGACGCGTCGCAGTTCTCGAAGCATCGGGTCCGTCATGGCGAGAACATCTTCACCTTCGGGCTCCTGCCAGTACCGGGCGGAATCAGTGGTCGCCGCGAGCGCGGTATGCAGGTCCTTTTTCGTCACATCGGGCAGCGGCACGTCCGCCAGCAGTCGCGCCACTTGTTCGGGTGCGACGCGCGGGAGGGGTTGGTCGGCGCCGGGTCCGTAGATGACGCATGCGACTCCGCTTCCCGCATCGAGTTGGTGAGCGGCGTAGAACACTCCGGAGCGGAAGGAGTCCTGCGTGTGTTCGACGCGCGCACGCTCGTCGGCGATGCGCGCGTACTCGAGGAGAAGACGACGACCGCGTGGGCCCGCCAGCAGTGCCTCGGTGAGCGTCGCCGGAGTTTCCCCTGCCATCATGAATCCAGTAGATCACTACCGCTGCGTCGACTTCGATCGAACGGCGGTTCCGGCGCGCCTATCCGGATCGACGCAGGTTAAGTTTTGTTGCGCCACTTGATGATTGACGATTCGAGCGGTGGTTCGACTGCGTGAACGCGAGGCGCTGTTCGGGCTCGGCAGCCAGATCTACGACGGGACGATCCGTTCGGCAATCTCTTCCTGCAAACCCTGGCGATGGTCGCCGAATTCGAAGCCAACCTCGGCCACTTACGCACCCGCGAAGACATGGCCAAGGCGCGAGCGAAAGGCCGCCTGAAAGGCAAACCGGGATGGTGTAAAAGTCGACCAGATCGCGTGCCCAGTCTTTCAACATGGGCGCCGCCGAGTACGCGGCCAGTAGAGACGTCGCGGAATCACGCCGATGAGACGACCTCCGATACGGCCGATCAAGCCATCGGTCCGCCTCCGCACGTCGCCAGTGTGTGGCGCAAATCGTCGTATCCAGGGGGCAGCGTCCCCTCGCTCACAGCCGACCGCAGGGCCGACCAGGCCGGCGAAATACGCCCCCGTCCGGCCTCGTGACGCGCGAACACGTAACGGCCTTCGTGATGTGAACGTGATCTGGAATACAGAACCACAAACTGTGAGCGGCGACATAGTTTAGAAAACTCCCCCCGGTCAGACGCCGGAAAAGTCGGTAATCAACCATCGCGCGGCTCCGCTTCCGACGTCTCGTCGTTGTCGGAGTGATGCCGGAGCGTTATCGTATAGATATACGTTCGGCTACCTGGTCCGAATGTGCCTTGCGAATCGTAATTCGCACCTCCCAATTGAAACCGCCGCCAAATTCTAGCCGCGCCTTCGGCTGAGAAACCGGTCGGCGGACTGATCGCGGTAGGACGCGCGCCCGACTCCGGTCGAGGCGCGGCACAGCGCAGCGCCCGCAGCATCGCGACAGTTCGGTCGTTCCGGGTCAGGCCATCCCCACAGCACTCCGTGCAGAGGCGAGTTCATTCGGACCCGCTTGGCTGCTCGCTGCCCGCTGTGTGCCCGAACAGTCGAGAACAGGAATCAGACCGCATGTCCGCAACATCCACACGCCGCAGATCCATGACCTCGATCGTCCGCACCGCCGGTGCCGTGTCGCTGGCCGCCACCGCGGCGGCGACCATCATCGCCACGGCCGGCGGTGGCCAGTCGTCCACAGCACAGGCGATCGATATCAAGGCGCTCGCGACTACCGTCGCCGCAGCCGGCGCGCCCGGAGCAGCTCAGGCACCCGGCCCGGCCCCTCAGCCCGTCGCGGCCCCGGCCCTTCAGCCCGTCGCGGCCCCGGCCCCTCCGCCCATCGCGGCCCCCGCGGCGCTGCCCGGCGCCGATCAGGCGAATGTCACCACCTGGCTACCGGACATCAACAGCGCGATGCAGTCGGCCGGTATCGACACACCGCAGCGTGCCGCCGCTTTCCTCGCCCAGGTCGGACAGGAGACCGCCGGTTTCGCCACGTTGACCGAGTACAGCGACGGTAGCGACTACAACGGACGGGCAGATCTCGGCAACACCCAACCGGGCGACGGCCCCAGGTACAAAGGGCGCGGTGGCCTCCAACTCACCGGACGCCACAACTACGAACGCGCAAGCCAGGCGCTCGGTGTCGACTTCGTCAATCACCCCGAGCTTGTGGCGGATCCGAAGTACGCGTTCGCCACGGCCGCGTGGTACTGGAACACCCACAACCTCAATGCCGCCGCCGACAACGCGCACCCCCAGGACCCCGCGAGCATCGATCCCGTCTCACGCATCATCAACGGCGGTTCCAATGGAAGAGACGTCCGGCGTGAACACTTCATCCAGGCATGCCAAATCCTGAAATGCCCGTAAGCCGCGCAGGCTCGCCGCTGATCGGAATGCCTCGCTCGGTAATCCGGAAACGGGTTGCGCAGTGCGCACCATGGGTCGCGGCACCTATCCCGACCACTGCCGCGTAACCGAGGCGTCGTCGGACACGTGTAGCGCCAGCTCGGCCGCCACCGTTTCGCCGATCGCCGTACGCCGGGCCGACCGTCGGGCAGCGTCGGGGGCCGTGGCGGTGGCCAGGCGATCCAGGGTAGGCAACGCATGCCAGCTGTAACACAGCGACAGAATCGTCAGAAGTAGTTCTCTCGCAACGGATTCCGGAAGCTCCGGCACGGCGTCGCGAATACCTCGAAGCTTGCCCAGCATACTCTGGCGCCGCTCGGATTCGGCCACCGGTGCCCCCAATTCCAGACTCTCCCAGAACAGCAGGCGCGCCAATGCGGGCTTGTCGCAGAGGTGATCGAAGAACCGCTCGGCATAACCGATCACCGCAGCGGTTCCCTCCCCTTCGACCTGAACCGCCTCGCCGAGTTCGCCGATTTCCCGGGCGATCACGATGGCGAAGAGCTGATCCTTGGTGCCGAAATACTTATAGATCCGCTCCTTGTTGACCCCCGCAGCGGCCGCGATGCGGTCCACGCGCGCTCCCGCCAGTCCGCGCTCGCCGAATTCCGCCACCGCGGCGTCCAGCAGCAATCGTCGGGTGCGTTCGGTGTCCCAGGCCATGAGGCCAGACTAGCAAATTCTCCAACTAAACAGTTGCAGAATTCCCTCCGGAGGTGTCTACTCACATCTACAACCATCTAGTTGGAGTCTTGAGGAGTCACTGTGAGCACCACTGTTCCCGCCCCATCCGTGCACGTCCGCGCCGCCGTCACCTGGCTCGCGATCTTCCCTATGGTCGCCCTCGGAATGACCGCGATGGCACCGTTCACGGCCGGCTGGCATCCCGTGCTGCGCGCACTCGTACTGACCGCGTTCGTGGTCCCGGCCGCGGTGTACGTCGTCGTCCCCCGTCTGCTCGGCGTCCTCGCCCGACATGTTCACCGGTGACGCGCGGGCATGTGCGGGATGGCGCCGATGTCCCGACTCACCCCGGTCAGGGCCGCACACCAGCGAGAGGCACGCAATGCGTGAATTCGACACTCCCGACGCCAATTTCACCGTCATCGACGTGAGAGGGCACGCGTGGGTCCGGATTCTCGCGCGGCGCTCCTGAGATGCTGGTGGGCCGGGCCGGCCGTGGTGGGTTGGGACGGGCCGTCAGCGGAAGAAGTGGAAGAAGCCGCGCACCTGCTCGACCAGGGACTTCGGCTGCTCCAGCGCGGCGAAGTGGCCACCTCGCGGCAGTTCCTCGAACCAGCGCAGGTCGGTGAACCGCAGCTCGGCCTCTCGCCGCGACGGGCGGGTTATGTCGCGCGGGTAGACCGACAACCCGGACGGCGCGGTGACCTTGTCGCGGAAAGCGGCGAAGCTCTCCCAATACAGGCGGGCCGACGACGTGGCCGACGCGGTGAACCAGTAGACCGAGATCTCATCGAGAATCTGCTGCCGCGACAACGCGTCCTCGGGATGACCATTGTTGTCCGTCCAGGCCCAGAACTTCTCGGCGATCCACGTGGCCTGGCCCGCCGGGGAGTCGGTGAGGCCGTAGCCGAGCGTCTGCGGCCGCGTCGCCTGGATCGCCGAGTACCCCCGACCGGTGCGTCGGAACTCCTTGGCGGCCTTCAGGTTCGCCAGCTCCGCGGGCGTCGGGTCGTCGAACGTGCCCGCCGCCACGGACCCCATGTTCAGGTGCACGCCGGCGACCCGCTCGGGCGCCACCTCGCCCAGCGCGCCGGACACCGCCGAACCCCAGTCACCGCCCTGCGCGCCGTACCGCTCGTAACCCAGCGAGACCATCAACGTGTCCCAGGCGCGTGCGATGCGATCGACGCCCCACCCGGTCGTCGACGGCTTGTCACTCCAGCCGTACCCGGGCAACGACGGCGCGACGATGTGGAACGCGTCCGCCGGGTCCGCACCGTGCGCGCGCGGGTCGGTCAGCGGGCCCAGGACCTCCAGGAATTCGAGCACCGAACCCGGCCACCCGTGCGTGAGCACCAGCGGGAACGCATCCGGCTCCGGCGAGCGGACGTGCAGGAAGTGGATGCCCAGCCCGTCGATCGTGTCGCGATACTGCGGGAACACGTTCAGCCGCTCGGCGAACCCGAAGTCGTAGTCCTCGGCCCAGCTACGGCACAGCTCCTGCGCATAAGACAGCGGCAAACCCTGCGACCAGTCGTCCACCGGCTCGGCCTCGGGCCACCGCGTCCTTCGCAATCGTTCACGCAAATCCGCGATCTCGGCTTCGGTGATACCGACTTCGAACGGCTCGGCGGCCACTGGAGCTCCCTTCCTCGGCAAGACTTATCGGATCAGATGTAGATCACGGTGAAACCGCCGACCCGCTCGCGGTGTAAACCGTCATCGCGGGCTCGACGTCGTACCACACCTGCTCACCAGCGTACGAATCAGCGGCCCCCGACCGCATCCGCCGCATCTACGCCAGCGTCCTGCTCCCCAGCGACACCAGCCCGAACAATGAATCTACCTCCCGGCCATAAGCGAAGCCGGATGCCGTTGGGCCTCTGGCCGCCGCGCGAGTAGACATCCAGTACGACCGCGCCTCGCCCTCGCGGATGTAACGCTCGTGAATCTCTGTTCTCCACAATTGATTTGGCGATCAGCGGACGAAGTCGCGGTTGACCAGGCCAGGTACGGCAGGCCGCCTGCCGTACCGCATTCGGCCACGGCTGTCCGCTTGGTCGCGAAGGCCTCGGCACGCCTTGCAACACTCTTTGCAAAGAGTGTTTGCACGAGTTAGATTGGTTCGCGTGCACGATCAGCCTGTCCCCCAGACGATTACCGACGTAGCCGTGCTGCGATTGCTAGCGCATCCACTGCGTCGGCGCATCGAGGAACAACTGCGTGGCGGGCCGGTCACTGCCACCACCCTCGCTCAGGCGCTCGGCGAGAGTAGTGGGCTCACCAGCTATCACCTGCGCCAACTTGCCAAGTACGGGTTCGTCGAAGAAGTTCCGGAGCTGGCCACCGGCAAGGAACGCTGGTGGCGCGCCGTCCCCGGCGACCGCCGCTTCCCGCCGTACACCGCACAGACTGCCGAAATGCGGGCGGCCAGCGCGGAAATAAGCCGCAACACTCTCGCCGAACTCGTCGAACTATACGAAGGGTTCGAACGGCAAGCGGCCGACCTCGGGGAATGGGCGGACGCATTCCTGTTCTCCCGCGCCACTATTCGCGTGGATCTGCCGCTCCTGCGCGAGTTCTTCGAGGAATACATCGCGCTCGTCCAGCGCTACGGCACCGGCGCCGACGATGCCGGCGACGAGCGAAAACCGGTACTGCTACGGCTGTTCGCCTTTCCCGAGACCTGAACCGGCTTCGAAAGGCTTTCCGACTATGCGTTCTCTCAGATCACTTGTACCAGCCCTGCTGGTATCGGTGTCGTTCACCGCTGTCTTCCCCCAGGCTGCCGGGGCCGATCCCGCGTCGGGCCCCCTCGCGTCGATCGAGAGTACGAATGTCACCTTCATCGGAGGTGGCGGGCTCACGCTGACCGGCACGGTGATCGCGGCGGCCGGACCTCATTCGACCGCGCCCGGCATCGTGCTGGTGGGTGGTGCGGGGCCCGGGCCGCGCACGGAATACCTTGCCGAGGCCCGCGCCTTCGCGGCGGCCGGAATCACCACGCTGATCTACGACAAGCGAACCACGGGCTACTCGCGCACCCACCGCGACTTCTCCCTGCTCGCCGACGATGCGCTCGCCGCGGTCGAAACCCTCCGTCACACACCGGGAGTGCGGGCCGATCGGGTCGGACTGTGGGCACTCAGCGAGGGCGGTTGGGTCGCACCACTGGTCGCCGTGAGATCCGGTGACGTCGCATTCATGGTCACCCTCGGAGCCCCGGGGTTCACTCCTCTGCGCACGCAGACCTGGAGTCTGGCCGAAACCCTGCGCCACCACGGCGATACCAGTCGGCTCGCAGGCACCGTCGCCGGGCCCGCTGCCCGACTGATCGGCGAGACCGGGGCGTTCCCTGCGGCCGGATTCGATCCCCGGCCGGCGCTGCACGGCGTGCGCGTCCCGGTGCTCGCGCTGTGGGGAGATCACGACGTACAGGTCCCACCCGCGGAAAGTGCTGCGGTGCTGCAGAACTCGCTGACCGGCTGCCCTTCGGTCACCATCCGCTTCCTCACCGGTGCTGCCCACAACGGGCGCTCGACTACCGGCGGCTTCGACCGGCTGGGCGCCGCGGCAGGTCCGGGCGCGCCGAAAGGCGCCTTCGCCCCCGGCTACCTCGATGTCATGACCACCTGGGTGAACCAGGTCGCCAACGATGCGGCACCGGTCTCCTCGTCGCAACCGCCTCCAGCTCAAGCCTTGTCGAGCGTCGACCCGGGCCACGACTGGTGGACCTCGGCATGGATCCAGTCGATCGTGCTCGCCACCGTGCTGGTCGCCTTCCTGGGCTACCTGCTGGTGCCGATGATGAACCGCCGCCCCCGCCACGCCCGCCGACCCGGCCGGCTGCTGGCACTGTGCGGGCTACTCTCACTGGTCGCGACCGTGGTGTACGTGGAGTCGATCCTCGCTGCCGATGCCCGGACCGTCGGCCCGGTGGTCGCCGGCCGACCGCTCGTGTGGCTGATGCTGCAAGCACTCGCGATCCTCACCGCTGTGCTGCTTGCCGTCACCGCGGCCAATGCCGTGCGCGGCCGAACCGGAATGGTCGCTGCGCCGCGTGCCGGGCTCGGCGTGCTGCTCGTCGCCGGATGCGCTTGGCTGGCCTGGGCAATCACCTGGGGTCTGTTTTCCGTCGGATGACCCTGTCCGACACGATCACCCCGTCGTGATCCAATGGGAATTGCCATGGTGATCGAAGCTGAGACGGAGTGTCAGCCGAGGCCCTGCAGATGCGACCAGATCGCACTCCACGGCGCGCGTGGAGCGCAGACGAACAGGGACGCATATTGTTCGTCGTTGCGGATGCCGAGACCGTTGTCGAGGTGGCCCGCCGGAGTGGGGTTGATGCACATCCGTTCGACCGTAGGGCGCGTGAGTCCGATGGTGAGCACTTGGGATGAACCCGGTGGGGGACCCCAGTACCAGTACGAGTTGTGCCCGCTATGCGGAGTCGGCAGACCGTAGGGTGCACCGAAGCGCTCGATGGCGCCCGCCTCGCCATAGTTGGTGGTGAGCAGTTCGGCTGTGGGGGCGTAACGGGTTCGCGCGTCGGCAATCTCGCGCACGTATGTGGGCCAGCCGATGGTTTCGGCGCCGTCGTAGTTCACCGCGCGCAGGACGGTGCTGCGCTGCGCTCCGGTGGGCAGTACCGGCAGGAACAACACAGCCGCTACCAGGGCACTCACCGCGACCACCGAACCCGCTGCCGGCCAGTACTTCCGGTGCACTGCGAGCCAGCCGGCCACCGGCACGGCCGCGGCAGACTCCAACACCGGGTACATGCCGCCGAGATAGTAGGCCTTGCCTCCCGAGACCAGCAACGCCAGGAACAACAGCACATTGCCGCTTCGGGCACCTCCAGTTCGAAAGGCACGTGCTGCCAGGCGGTTTCGTGGATGCACTTGTATATGGTTCGCAGTATCGGTCGCCGTCGGTGTCCGGTCTGCGGGGCTGCGCTTGCTCGCGACGCTCCTCCCCGTCGCCGCTACTGCTCGCTGGCCTGCGTCGCGCGCACCTATCGCCTCCGCCGCCGGTTCGGCGCGACCGAACCCACAGCGCTAACCGCGAACCCACTCGGCCGCAAGGCTTCCTGCTCTGGAATCGACAGTGCCACCGGTTGGCGCCGCCGCGTCGGGCATGCCGACTTCGAGGTCGAGGGCGCCTTCGGCGAGTTCGGTGGTTCCGGGATAGATGCCGCTGAACAGACCGTGGACGATCGGTCGCGGCAACGGCACATCGGTGTCCTCGATGACGAGCACTTCCACCGCGCCGGGCGGGATAGTGGACGGGGCCCATGGGCGCCGGCTACGCCCGTCGCCCCGAGCCCCAAGGAGCGTCCGGCGGATCGAAGCTCGAAATGCTGCGCCGGATAGGTCACCTACGGTCGCCCTCGTACGCGGACAGTCGGTCCAAGAGCTGCGGCACGGCGCTGAGCTGCGCCCGCTCGTCTGCGCTCAGGAGAGCATCGATGGCCTCGGCGACCCATTCGCGCCTGGCCTCCCGATCTCGGTCCAGGGCAGCGCGTCCCTGCTCGGTGAGGGTCACGAGGAAGCCGCGGCGGTCCTGGGGATCGTCCCGTCGGGCGACATACCCCCTGGCCTGCAGATCCGCTACCGCCCGGCTCTGACTCTGGTGGCGTACCCCACGCCACTGGGCAAGGGACGCCGTGGAGGCATCACCTTCACGATCGAGCAGGCCCATGGTCTCCGCAAGAGGTGGCGGCAGAGTGTCGGCATGCGCGCGAGTAGCACGCACGAACCTTCCGATGGAGACCCGCAGCCGCTCCGCCAAGTGATCTCGGTCCGCCACGGATCGACTATACAGCCCTGCTGTATTTGCCCCACTGCGCCAAAGGCCGCAGCAACAGCAACCCGGGCAACCACACGACGCTCGATATATACAGCAAAACTGTATACTTTGAACCGTGCGACAACGCCCGAGCAGGAACGGAACCACCATGCAACTGACGAAATACGCCCACGCCTGCGTTGCCCTGGAGAAGGGCGGATCCAGAATCGTGCTGGACCCCGGCACGTTCACCCGCGAGGCGAAGGCCGCCGTCACAGGCGCGGCAGCAGTGCTCATCACCCACGAGCACTTCGACCATTTCGACGACGCCCTGCTGGCAGCCGCCCTGGACGACGATCCGGAACTGCGAATCTTCGGACCGCGCGCGGTGCTGGACAAGCTCGGCAGCCACGGCGGGCGGGTGCAGATCCTCACCACCGGGGACGACCTGAGCGTCGGCGGCTTCACCGTCGGTGTCCACGGCGACCACCACGCCACGATTCACGCGGACATCCCCTGCGTCGACAACCTCGGCTACCTCATCGACGAGACGCTGTTCCACCCCGGCGACGCCTACTTCGTACCCGAGGTGCCCGTCGACACCCTGTTACTGCCCACGAGCGGGCCCTGGACCAAGCTGGGCGAGGCGGCCGACTACCTGCGCGCGGTCAAGGCTCGCCGGGTAATCCAGATCCACGAGCTCATGCTCAGCGACCTCGGCCAAACCTCCACCCGAACCCTCTTGGCCGGCCTGACCGGCATCGAAATCACGGTCTTGCCCCCTGGTCAGAGCATCGATCTGTGAAAAATCGGGACCGGCACCAGAACGTGGAAAGAACTGCATGAGGTCCTCCCTGAGCTGGAAGCGGACGCCTGACGCCAGTCAGTTCCCCAGTGTCCCGTTGATGGTCAGGTAGAAGGTGCGTAACGTGACTGCCGGCTTCTCGCTGCGGACACGGATCTGCACTACCGCATCCGGCGCGTTGGCGGGGACGAGAATCCGGGCCTCCACCATGCGCGACCGTGGCGAGTCCGACAGTGTTCCGCGTGCGACAATCATTCCGTCGCAGACTATTTCGAGCAGATCGGCCTCGACGTCCTCGTCCGTATGTGCCCACGCGAACAGCCGATACGCGAGGCCGGGCGCGAGGCCGCCTCCACCGAGCCGGATCGTCGTCGCACCGTCGGCGGCTATCAGCGGAACGACTTCGCCGGTTCGCCCGAAGACGTCCTGATCACCACCCGAAATCTCGACACGGTGCCACGGCAACGGTGAACCTGCGCTCACCTGCACACCGGCCCGATCGTCGCCGCCATGGAGGGAAGCCTCCGGGGGCCCGCCGTAGCGGTGTTTCCAATCGCTGATCATCGTCCACAGCACGTGTCCGGCGTGCGAGCCGAGTACCGAACGGGCATAACGGTATTCACCGGTCACGAGTTCGGTCAGGAAGTCGACCATGTTACCGTCGTACCGGGCCCAGACCGCGGGGCCGTGAAGATGCGCGAGCACCGTCCAACCGTCGGGATCCTCACCTTCGGTGACCCAGAAGAACATGTCGCCGTTGGTACTGCCACCCCACTGGAGCAGGCCACCCGGTTCCGGATAACCGACGAGTGGGTTGCCGTCGTCGTCGTAGTCGAAAACCTCGTTGGCAACCAGATCCCGCGCATTGTCGATCAGCGATGTGAGCCGAACCTCACCATTGAGCCGACGGGACGCCGGGTACAGCACGTACAGCTCGCCGATCCTGCCGTTGCCGTAGTTGTCGATGAAATCCCGATAGTCCGACGGCAGCCGGACCCCACAGGCCGATTCGATGTCGTCCCACGGCGGCGACACCGCTTCGGGCAGCGGTGACGGCGCCATGATCCTCTTCAGCCGGGAAACCGATGCGTGCATCCCCGAGCTCCTTCCGAATTTCTTTGAACCACAGTCGGTTCCGGTGGTAGTCGCCGAATATCCAACGGATATGGCGTAGCGCGTGGTGAGGGATCGGTTTGAGTTCTGCTGCGGGACAAGGCTGCTCGTGGTTGCCCTGGCGGCCCGAGCGTACCCGCGACCGGAACCAGGGAACGAACGGACCACGTCGGACAGGTCACGGTCGTGAAGATACCCGGTCAGGGAGGCGACTGCGTCGATGTGCGCCAACGTCATCGGATCGCCCGAATCCTGCCCGGCCGGGGTCGGGTGTGCGCGATGTGCGGCGGTAGGTGGCATGAGTCGACGGCGTTCTACCGTGCACGTGGCAGGGATGGCGGCAGCCCGAACGTAGGGAGGACGTTCTCCTCGAAGCGGGTCATGGCGCTGATTCGGTCGCCGGCGAGGGTGAGCACGAACAGGCCGACTCCCCGACTACCGGTGGGGGTGGGCAGGTAGACACCGAACGCCGGTTGACCGTTGGCTCGCGTCGGCACCAGTTCGAATTTCCGTCCCAAGCCGAAAACGAGGGCGCAGAAGCGGGCCACGCTGTTTCGGCCCCGATACTCCAACGGTATCGGTGGCATCGACATGAAGACGTCGTCGGTCAACAGCGCCACCAACGCATCGATGTCGGCGGATTCGTAGGCGCTGACGAACTTCGCCGCGAGCGCGTTCTCGGCAGGCGAGCCGGCGGCGGGCGGCTGGGCTCCGGCAGCCGTCACCGGCAGTCGATGTCGCATACCCGCCCGTGCGCGTTTGAGGGCGCTTTTGACCGATTCGACGGTCGTATCGAGCATGTCGGCTACTTCGTTGGCGTGGAATCCGAGGACGTCGCGCAGGATGAGAACGGCGAGCTGGCGAGGCGGCAGGATCTGCAGGGCGGTCACGAACGCCAGGGAAATGGATTCGGATTGCCCGTAGCGGGCCTCCGGACCCAGCGGAACACTGATCGCGCCGTCCAGAAGGGTGTCGGGATAGGGCTCGAGCCAATGGATTTCGCCGAAACCCGTCGGTTCCGGCGGTTCGACTCCCGGAACGTCCCACTGCTTCGCGGGACGCCGGCGTTCGGCGCGCAACGCGTCGAGGCACCGGTTGGTCGCGATGCGGTACAGCCACGTGCGAACCGAGGCGCGGCCCTCGAATCGGTCGAGGCCACGCCACGCCGCCAGCATGGTGTCCTGAAGAGCGTCCTCGGCATCCTGAAACGATCCGAGCATCCGGTAGCAGTGCACCTGTAGCTCGCGACGGTGCGGCTCGGTCAGCGCTCGGAACGCCTCGCCGTCGCCCGCCCGCGCCCGCGACATCAGGTCTGTTTTCGCCAGCTCCACTCCGGCCACCTCTCTCCGCGTGTGCGGTTCCATCCTGTACGGACGCCGGCCGCTGCGCGAAGGGGGCGCTCGGGCAGCGCCCCCTTTTCCGGTGTCGCGGCGTCCACACCCGTGACAACCGACAACCTCGTCAAAGGAGCACGGAAATGGGAAAGATCGTCCTCACCTCGAACGTCACACTCGACGGAGTGGTCCAAGACCCGGACGGCGCGGAGGGCTTCGAACACGGCGGCTGGTTCCACCAGTTCGTAGGAGCCAAGGACCTCGAAGACTGGACCGTCCGTGAGACGCAGGAGGCGCTGGATGCCGAGGTGCTGCTGCTGGGCGGGCGTACCAACGAGTGGTTCGCGGACCGGATGACAGAGCAGAACCTGGCGGAGGGCCGTGTGGGCCCCGAGTGGGCGAACAGGGTGCGCAGCATGCCCAAGTACGTCGTGTCCTCGACTGTCGAGGACACTCGGTGGAGCAACGTCACCGTCCTGCGCGGCGACGCGGTCGAGGAGGTTTCGGAGCTGAAGGGCACAGTGGACGGGGAAATCCTGATCTACGCCAGCTACCGGCTCGCACGCACACTGATCGAACACAACCTGCTCGACGAACTGCGGCTGGTCGTCTTTCCGGTGGTGGTGGGAACCGGCCGACGGCTGTTCGACGAGGCCGGCGCCAAGAAGCCGCTACACCTGGTCAACACCCGACAGCTCGGTGACGGCCTGGTGTACTACAGCTACGAACTCGCGCAAGGCTAACGCCCCATCAGCCGATCAACGTGTTCGGCAGGAACGAAAGTAACTGGGTAGCAGTAGGACTCGATACCACCTGCCGGCGAACATCTCCGGAAGGCTGGCGCATGTCGCGAAAGTGCAGCTCGGCTGCGTCAATCAGTCGTGCTGGCGTGCACGGCGATGATTCGCCAACCGTGGGTCTCGTCGTACAGCCAAGTACGGGTGTAGCGCATCCTGGCCGCGAACGGCGTCCCGGAGACGGTCCCTTCGACGGTGCCGAGAAACCACGTCACCCCGGTACGCCCGTCGGTGAGCACGGTCAACTCCTCCTCGGTCACCTTCGTCACCACCTGCGCTCGGGTGCGGTGCAACTCCAGGTCATCCGCCTTGGTCTGAACGTTCGCACCGAAGGTGAAAATCAGCCGATCATCCAGCAGCCGATCCAGCGCCTCGACGTCTCCGGCGAGCTGCGCGCTCTGGAGTCGGCGCTCGGCGTCCCGCAAGTTCTCCATGCGGAACACTCTCCCAGCCGGCGCCGTATCCGCGCCAGGATGTTCACACTCGGCTGATCTTCACAGTCCGACTTGGCAGGGTCGAAGCACCCGCCGAGCTGCCGAATTCGTTGCGGGGCCGGGGCGGCCGCTTCGGTGCCGGGGAGGTAGCCCGGTCTCGGCACGGAAGCCGAACAGTGACGGCAGGTCAGTTGCGTACCAGCAGCACGATGCTCGCGGCGACTACGGCCAGCACGATCGCGGCCACGCCGTAGACGAGCCGGTGAGTGCGCAGCACAGGAAGGTAGTGGTCGACGGAGAAGCGGCCGGGTCCGGTGAGGGCGAGCGCGGCAGCGGCGAGGGCGAGGGTCGATTCGTATTCGAAACCCTTGAGAGCGAAGAACGAACCCGTACCGTGCACCTCGATGGCGTTGATCATGACGCCCAGCACGGCGGCCGCCGCCAGCGGGGTGAGCAGACCGAGTGCCAGACCGAGACCGCCGAGCGTTTCGCTGAGCCCGGCAACGACCGCCATGGCGTCGCCCGCGGGATAGCCACTGGCACTGAAGAATTGGCCGGTGCCGGAGATGCCGCCGCCACCGAACCATCCGAAGAGCTTCTGGGTGCCGTGCGCGGCGACGGTCAGGCCGATCACCAGACGCAACACCAGCAGCCCGGTGTCATAGCCGACCTGGCTCGAGGCGTGCGCCACAGGGGCGGTCGCGGTGGTGCTGGTCATGGAGACTCCTATTGTCGGGGTGAGTGATTCAGCCGAGTTGGATGGAGCGTTTGGCGAGGCCGTGCCAAAAGCCGTCGATGACGCTGCGCTGGGTGGCGAGGTCGGCTTCGCCCGCACCGAGGGTGACGAACAGCGGGGCGAAGTGCTCGGTGCGCGGGTGCGCGAGATGCGCTGCGGGGGCCTTGTTCTCGAAGTCGAGCAGCGCATCGATATCGCCCGCGGCGAGCACGCCGTGGCCCCACTCGTCGAATTCGGCCATCACCGGATGCACGGAGCCGTCTTCGGTGAGTGCCCGCAGATTGTGCGAGAAGAATCCACTGCCCACGATCAGCACGCCGTCGTCCCGAAGCGGAGCGAGCTTGCGCCCGAGCGCCATCAGCTGCGGGGGATCGAGAGTGGGCAGCGACATCTGCAGCACCGGGACGTCTGCCTCCGGATACATCTCCACCAGCGGCACGTACGCACCGTGATCCAGGCCCCGGTCCGGCGCTTCCCGCACCGCAGTGCCTGGACCGTGCACCAACTTTCGAACCTGCGCCGCCAACTCCGGCGCGCCCGGTGCCGGATAACGAACGTCGTAGTAGTTCTGCGGGAAGCCCCAGAAGTCGTACACCAGCGGAACCGTCTCGGTTGCCCCGAGCGTCACCGGCGCATCCTCCCAATGCGCCGAAATCATCAGCACCGCTTTCGGTTTCGGCAATGCCGCCGACCACTGCGCCAGCTGTTCGGGCCAGATCGGGTCGTCGGCCAGCGGTGGCGCACCATGCGACAGGTACAAAACCGGCATCCGGTCTGTCCGCTCGGCAGTCATCACACCTCCTATTGTTCAAATTTGAACCTTATGCGGCGATAGTACGCCTTTATTCAAATTCGAACAAGATGGGTAGACTGAGCCCGTGCGATGGCTCGACGACCAGGAAATGCGCGCCTGGAAGGCGCTGCTCTCCGGCTGGGCGCTGCTCGAGCGGGAGATCGACGGCCAGCTCAAACGCGATGCCGGACTGTCCCACGGGCAATACGAGGTGCTGGTCCGGCTGGCCGACGCCCCTGACAGCACTCTCCGCATGACCGCGCTCGCCGACTCGCTGATCAACTCCAAGAGCAGGTTGAGCTATCAGGTGGATCAGCTCGAGAAGGCCGGGCTGGTCTGCCGCGGGACCGTTCCCGGCGACAGCCGCGGCGTCACCGCCACCCTGACCGACAAGGGCCGCCGCGCACTCGAACAAGCGGCTCCCGGGCACGTCACATTGGTCCGTGATCTGCTGATCGACGTTCTTACACCGACACAGTTGACCGCCCTCGCCGACGGCTTCGGCGAAGTCGCACGCCGGATCCAGGAAGCGGAAGACCAGACCAAAGGCCGAAGCCGGCCGTGACCGGCATCACGACGAGCTGGAACGCCTTCCCCGACGACCATGCTGCCGGCTGCCGAGTCGTTCGGCCCTGTTATGTCAGGGGCCGCCAGCTCAAGGTCATGGAGATCTCGAGAGGGTCGATGGGCGTGACCAGCCGCGGCAAGGTATTGAGGCCGTTCGGTGGCCCGCTCTGCGGTTCGACGCAAACCGCCCCGGGCTGCTGGTCATAGATGACGACCCATTCAGCGGCGCTGGTGACCTTCAGTTCCAGTGCACTGGGCCAAGTCAGGGTGACGTCGACGCCGTCGGGCATGCCGAAGCAGTCGTCCCAGGGACCGGGCAGAGGGTCGATGCGCTCACCGGTGGGCAGGTAGTCCGGGCCACGGGATTCCTGCCATGACGCGTGAAAGTCGATCTCGACATCGTCACCCTTGCCCAGGTTGCGCAGGAACCAAGGATGCCAGCCGGCCTGCGCCGGAAACGAATCCGCCGAGGCTTCGATCTCCAGAGTGAGTGTCACAGAGTTCTCGCCGAGTTCTACCCGCTGCGTGACGCGGCCGGGGTAAGGCCACGGGTCAGCAAGGTCGACGGTGAATGCAGCTGATGTGTCGTCCGCCTGGGTCGTGGTCCAGGCGGAGTCCCGTCCGGTGCCGTGGATGGCGTGCGGCGGGTGGTTGACCGGCATCTGGTGGACTTCGCCACCGTTGCGGAAGCGGCCGTAAGCGAGGCGGCCGCACCAGGGCACCATCGGGAAGGCGCCGTATTCGGTTCCCTGGCGGAGCAATTCGATGCCGTCAACGGTCATGCCGCTGATCCGGCATCCGTTGCCGGGGTCGATGGTGACAGCAACGGTGCCCTGGGCGAGTCGTACGATCTGCTCGGCATCGGTCACTCCCCGGACAATACGGTTCGAACGCCGATAGCGACGGGGCCGCACCGGGCCGCGGTGCGCTCGATTCGATCTCGACTTACAACCTAAAGCAGCTCGATTTCATCGAATCCGACGGTCAAGTGGTGGCGGCGCTCTCGTAGTACGTTCCCTTCGCGATGCGCGACGCCTTCACTGAAGCTCAGGTGCAGTTGCGCTCGGCGGTCGTCCACCTCTTGTACGACCGCGCAGATGCCGTGGAACGGTCCCGCCGGGAAGTAGACGACATCACCCGGCTCGTATTCGCGAATGCTCACCGACACACGATAGTCACCTCGAGATGAGCTCGAGTCGCCCTCGGCAGCACCCCGAATACGCATCAGCACAGCCGCTTTCCGTTCCGTCGCAACCGCCGTCGTGTCTGAAATTCGTCCACGAGATCATCCGCTAGTTCTCCATTCAGCACCGACCGTTAGTTCTCGATTTCACCGCCGACCGCGGGGCGGTACGTTCAGGCGCCCGCGTCCGGGGCACCGTACCCCTCCGCGGCTGTCCGGACGAAACTGCGGATCAGCGGGCTGCGAGCGGTTTTCGACCATGCCACGACCAGACGGCTCGGCGGGCGATCGGTAAACGGGACGGTCACCAGCCCGGCGGGTAGTGGCTGGTCGAGCGGGGCGAGGGCCGAGGTCCCGTTCCAGAGGACCGCTTGCAGGCATTCCTGGATCGTGCGCAGTTGCGGCGCGGCGCCATCGGGTGTGCCGCACGTCCAGTACGCGGTCCACGCCCGGTCGGCCTCGGCGGGCAGCCGCACCCAGCGGCGATCGGTCAGATCGGCCGCCGTGACCGACGAACGGTGGGCGAGGGGATCGTTCTCGCGCATCACCACACCGACCCGTATCGAGCGGAGCACACGCATGCCGATTCCGTTGGCGTCGAACGGAGTTCGGGTCAGCGCCACATCCGCGAGCCCGGCGCGCAGCCCGGCCGACGGATCGCCGAGATCGGTTTCGTGAATCCTGACCTGCACACGCGGATGGCGGGCGCGAAACGCGGCCACCAGCCGGCTGTCGACGTGGGCGGCGGTATCGGCCAGTGTCCCGATGGTCAGCGTCGCGGTGCCGGCCGCGGTGGTCACCCGCTCGCGGATGCGGTCGGCCCGGCGCAGCAGAGCGCACGCCTCCTCGTACAACACCGATCCGGCCGCAGTCGGGACGACCCCCTTGGGCGTGCGCTCGAACAACGCCACGCCCACATAGTCCTCGAGCTCCCGGATCGCGCGGGTCAGCGGCGGCTGGGTCATGTGCAGTCGGTGCGCCGCCCGGCCGACGTGGCGCTCCTCCGCGACGGCCACGAAGTACCGGAGCAGGCGAAGATCCACCCCACGCACGATACCGAGAGGGTATCGACGTTGCCGGACGGGACTTGGACACCTCGTACGCCCACCGGCCACCGTGGAAAGCGCAGAACCGAAAGGAGATTCACGCTCATGACCGACGACACGCTCACCGCCGATTGCTTCCGCTACGACACCACGCGCGCACTGTTCGACGCGACCACCACCGTCGACGGCAGCGCGCTCACCATGCACACCGCGGCCACCCTGCCGGAGATCTTCGAACGGACGATCCGCGACCGGGGATACGACATCGCGGAACTGGGACTCACGTTCTACCTGCGCCTGCTCGACGCGGGCCTACCGTACGTGGCACTGCCGATCTTCCCGAACCGGGTGTTCCGTCATTCCTGCGTCTTCGTCAACGTCCACGCCGGTATCACTCGCCCCGCACAGCTCGCCGGGCGCACCATCGGGGAGTTCGGAACCTACGGTCAGGACTCCGGCGTATGGGCCAAGGGCATCCTCGCCGACGAATACGACTTCCACCCGGAACGCAGCCGCTGGGTGATCGGCGGACTGGACAAACCCATGGCACCGTTCGATTTCGTACCGCACCCGCATCCCGCCGGCGTCGATGTGACCGCCGCACCCGAGGGCGCCTGCCTGAGCGCGATGCTGGACGCGGGCGAGATCGACGCCCTGTTCTCGGCGAACGTCCCCCAGTGCGTACTCGACGGATCGCCGAACGTTGCCCGCCTGTTTCCCGACGCCGAACTCTTGGAGCGCGACTATCACCGGCGCACCGGGATCTTCCCGATCATGCACGTCATCGTCGTGCGCCGCGACCTGCTGCGCGAACGTCCCGGCCTCGCACGCGAAATCTTCCGGGTCTTCAACGAGGCGAAAGACACTGCGGCGAAATACTATCGCCGCAATCGCCGCCTCTACGAGGTGCAGACCATGGTGCCGTGGTTCAACGCACTGGTCGAACGCAACGCCGAGCAGTTCGGCGACGACTGGTGGCCCTACGGCATCGCGGCCAACCGCCGCACCCTCGACACCTATCTGCGCTACCACGCCGAACAGGGGCTGTCCTCGCGTCACTGGGCGATCGAGGACCTCTTCGCCCGAGAACTGCTCGACACATGACCGTCGAACTTCCGCGGTCCAGCATCACGGGCGGCCCCATGGTGGTGATCAGCTCCCCGCGCGGCTGTCGGCCTCACTCCCCTGGGTGCAGGTCCGCTCCGCCAGAGAGCCGACACACAGATCACGCTCGGCACACTCGGTCAAAATTCGCGGCAGCGCCTCCAGGGTGGCGCGCCACGAGCCGGGCGCCGATGTGCAGTCGGAGTCGTGCAGCAGGATGGTGCCCCCGGGGCGGAGTTCGCGAATCACTCGGCGTGCCACCGTGTCCGGCGTTGCGGTCCGCGTCCAGTCCTTCCCGCACGCCGTCCACAGCACGGGCGTCATTTCCAGCCGCCGGGACGTGGTCAGCGCCGCGGCCGAGAGTATCCCGTAGGGCGGTCGGTAGTGCAGCGGTCTGCTCCGAGTCGTCTCCGCGATCAGGCCGTACGCGCGCGCGATGTCGCGGTGCGTCGATACCGGCCCGCGCGCCAGCATGCAGCGGTGGCTCCAGCCGTGCAGCGCTACCTCGTGACCTTCCGCGACGATCCGAGCGCCGAGCGCCGGTGCCCGCTCGAGCATCGATCCGAGGAGGAAGAACGTCGCGTGCACGCCAGCAGTGGCCAGTGCGTCCAGGATGGCCGGTGTCGACGCCGGATCCGGACCGTCGTCGAAGGTCAATGCGACCGTGCCGGTATCCGCGTATCCGGACAGGCGAGGGGTCAGGTGCTCGCGAACCGCGGAGATCGCCGTGACCGATGGGAGCGCATTGAGCATCACGGCACCGGCACCAGCGATCATCGCCTGCGCGACAGCGGATTTCATGCGCTCGTTCGCCCACGCACGGCGTTTCGCGCTTCCCACTCGCTGCACAGCATGTCAGCCAGTCCCAGCCGCGCGTGCCACCCCAGCTCCCGGCCGATTCTGGCGATATCGGCGATCACGCGGGGCGGGTCGCCCGGCCGTCGGTCGCCGACCTCGTACCGGAACCGCTCGCCGGTCACCGCGTGGGCGGCATCGAGAATTTCGAATACCGAGTACCCGCGCCCGGTGCCGACGTTGTACACCGAATTCCCCGTCCCGCCGCACTCGAGCCGTTCGACAGCGCTGACGTGTGCGTTCGCGACATCGAGCACGTGCACGAAGTCGCGGACGCAGGATCCGTCCGGCGTCGGGTAGTCCGCACCGAAGACGACCGGCGGCCGGCCGGTCGAAATCGCTCGTAGCACATTGGGAATCAAGCCGGTCGCGTTCCGATCCCCGAGCCCCGGGCCGCCCGCCCCCGCGACGTTGAAATAGCGCAGTACGGTCGAACTCAGCGCGTCGAACGCCGCGGCGGCGTCGGCGACGATCCACTCGCATGCGAGCTTGCTGCGCCCGTACGGGTTTATCGGGCACGGCGGTGTCTGTTCGCGTACCGAACCGTTTCCGACCTGCGAGCCGTATATCGCTGCGCTGGAAGAGAATACGAGATGTTCGACGCCGGTAGCGCGCATCGCGGCCAGCAAGGTGCGGGTTCCGCCGGTGTTCTGCTCGTAGTACTCGAGCGGGTGGGTCATCGAATCCACTGCCGATTTCCGGCCGGCGAGGTGGGCGACTCCGGTGATTTCGTGGTCGCGCAGTGCGGCGGTCATGGCCGCGAAGTCGGTGACCGACGCCGCGACGGTCGCGACACCATCGGGTATCGCGGCGCGGCGACCGGTCGAGAAATCGTCGAGGACGACCACGGACCGGCCGGTCGCGCGGAGCGCGCGCACCACGTGCGATCCGATATAACCGCCACCACCGGTCACCAGCCAGCTCACCCTACCCTCCTCGGGGTCGGGTCGGTCTCCGCCTCGAGCCTGCGCGCGGCCGACGCGCGATCGCGGCCGAGACATGTCACACCGACGGATACCGCCAGCAACGCGAGGACGAAGGCGGCGCCCGCGCCGCCTCCGGGGATCTCGTCACCGAGCACGGTGACACCGAGCACGACGGGAACGAACGAGGACAGAAAGCTGGTGACCGGAAATGTGAGGACCGCGGCGCCCGCCTGCAGACCGCGCTGCAGCAGGCTGATCCCGAGCACCGAACATACCGCGAGGACATACGGTGTCGGCGTGGCGAGCATCGTCCAGGGACGGTGTAGCTCGAAAGTGAGTCCGACCTGGCGTGTCGCGACCGTTGCGATGCCGTAGGCGATTCCCGCCGCGGTGCCGAACCCGAGCGCCGCGACCCATGGTCGTGGGGTCCTGGCACCGAGGTCCCCCACGACCGCCCCGGCCGCGGCGGCCACCACGCCGCCAACGACGAACAGGAGCATCTCTACGTTCGACGCGGGCGAACCGAGTGCCGATTCGTCGTTGAACGCATACGCCATCAGGCCGGTGCCGAGCACCATCGCGACGATCCCGTAGCGCCCCACCGCCGCCAGCCGTTCATCGAGACCGCGGCGGGCAATCACAACGAGAAACACCATGTCCAGGGTCAGCAAGGGCGCGACCAGAGTCGCCGGCGCCACCGAGAACGCGTATGCCTCGGCCGCGAAACCACCGATCTCACAAGCCAATCCGAACAGCCACAGCGGCCGCACGGCGAGCCGCGCCAGCAACAGCAGTCCCAGGCCGCCGCCGTGCGCGGTCCGCCGCGCCGCCGTGGCCTGGATTGCCGGCGCGCACCCGTACAGCGCCGCGGCTACGACCACCGCCGGCAACCCGTAAGTCAGCGACTGATTCACGGCGCCGACGCCCGGCCGCCCAGCCCGACCCGGTCCAGCGTGGCACCGAACGCCTCTTCCCACGCCTCGGGTTCGACGGCAATTCGAGTCGGCGGTGGTTCGATTCGCTCCAGACAAGCCAGAACGCAACGCCGGATCGCCTCCGGTTGCGCGGACGTCACCGCGGCAGCGCCACGCACGAGCTCCTGGTGGAGGTTGTCTCGACCGTGTCCGGGCACGACGTCGAGCAGCAGCAAGTCGCGGCCGATCACTCTCGCCTCGGCGCAGGTATCCCCCGACGAGGTGATGACGAGGTCGGCGGCGGACATCAGCACGGGGATCTCGTCGGTGAAACCGAAGGGGACGATTCGCTCCGTTCCAGCGGCCATCGACCGCAGCCGCGCTTCCAGTCCGGCATTGCGGCCCGCCACGACCAGCACGTGAACGCCCGCGCGCGCGATCAGGTCGGCCGCCTCGGCCAGCGGACCGACACCCCACGCCCCCGATATGAGCAGCACGCATTTCGCGTTCCGGGGCACGCCCAGCGCGTCCCGCGCCTCGGCTTGCGGCGGCGCCCGGTAGAACTGCGGGCGTACCGGCGCCGGTACCACCGCGATCTCCGCGCCGGGTTCGAAGCGCCGGATGTAGCGGGCCGCCGGGTCCGAGGTCACCAGGTAGAGATCGGTGTTGGGATGCACCCACAACCGATGCGGGCAGGTGTCGGTGCAGAACACCGCATTCACCACATCGGGATGACGATCCTTGATCCGACTGGCCGCGGCGGCGCCGGTGGCGAACACCGACACCAGCAACTGCACCGGCCGGTCGCGCAGCCGCGCGTCCAGGGCGGGAACCAGGTAGCGGCAGGATGCCGCGTCGATGAACCGGGCCAGCCGGCCTCCGGAGCGCAGTGGCCCGAAGTGGAAGGCGTCGTACAGGCCGGGCACGGCGAGCATGCCGCGAAACACCTTTTCGCCGAGTCCACCTCGATGGTTTCCCATCATGCGCATGCTGTCGACGGTGTCTGTCGTCCAGCCGCGCCGGCGCAGCGACACCGCGCATGCGTCGGCCATCACATCGTGTCCCATACCGAGCGAGCCGGACAGCAGCAGCGCGGAGGGAGTCGACATAGCTACCCGTTTCCGCGGGCCGCGGCCGTGTCCGGATGCTCCGCCAGATACCACTCGACGTATCGCCGGACGCCGTCCTGGAACGAGGTCGTGGGTCGCCACCCGATCAGCTTCTCGGCCAGGGCGTTCGATACGTCGATGCCCCGGAAATCACCCGGCCGCGCCGGAACATGCTCTATAGGGGTGCCGGGGAAACGCGCCTGCACCGCCTCCGCCATATCGAGCACACTCACCCGCTCGCTGCCTTCGAGCGCGATCACCTGGTTCTCGGCAGCGTCGTCGAGCACCCGGGCATGCGCGTCGGCGAGGTCCTCGACGAAAACGTAGTTGCGGAATTGTTTGCCGTCTCCGGCGACAGTCAGCGGCTCACCCGCGATGGCTTTGCGAACGAAGCGGGCCAAGACGAGTTCGTCTCTCATGCCGGGCCCATACGGCACGCCGTAGCGCAAAATCGTGAACGGCACGTCGTAGGTCTCGGCGTAGCTGTGGATCAGCATCTCCGCGGCGATCTTCGTCGAGGTGTAGATGTGGCCGGCCTTGGCCAACGCCATCGGCGCCGACTCCGTCAGCGGCCGCGTTCCGTCCGAGACGTCGAAGGCGGCCCCGTACACCCACACGGTGCTGGCGAAGACGACTCGGCGCAGGCCGTGGACACGGGCCGCGTCCAGGATGTTGGCGGTGCCGTCCACGTTCAATCGCACCGTCCGCAGCGGATCGCGATGCGCCACATCGACATTCGACATACCGGCCAAATGGAAGATCACCTCTAGATCCGCCGAGGCGCCGACGACGGCGGACGCGTCGAGCACGTCCAGCCGACGGAATCGCGCACGGGGGTCCGGACTCGACGGGGCGACCGTATCCAGGGCGTAGACCGTGTGTCCGGATTCGGCGAGCCGGTGAATCACGTGGGCTCCGATGAAGCCGGAGCCGCCTGTCACTCCGATCCGCATGTCTTGTTCAGCCTCCCATCAGTGTGTCTCGGACCTCGCACAGCGCCGCCAGCACATGATCGACCTCGGCGTCGGTCATGTCCGAATGCAACGGCAGGCAGATGTGCCGGGCACAGATATCGTCGGCAACCTCGAGCCGGCGGCCGCCGAAGCGCTCGAACACCGGTTGCCGATGCAGCGGCGCCTCGTACACCTCACCGGTCAGCGCGACCTCGAACCGTTCCTTGACCGCCTTCTTGAACTGCGCCCGGTCGATGTCGTCGGTGGGCAACACGATGTACTTGTAGTAGTTGCTGCGCCCTTCCGGAGCGATGGCGAGCCGCTCGAATCCGTCCATCGCGTCGATCGCCGCGTCGTAGCGGTGTGCCGCGGCCTGGCGCACCCGCAGAAATTCGGGAAGGTGACGCAGGTGAACCAGGCCGACCGCAGCGTGCAGTTCACTCATCCGCCAGGCGTACCCCTCGCGGATGTGCACGTTTCCGAGGAAGCCGGCCTTGCCCTGGTCTCGGTAGATCACGGCTTCGTCGCGGATACGCTCGTCGGCGGTCACGATCATTCCGCCCTCGCCGCTGGTCAGCACCTTCGTCGGATAGAACGAGAAAGCACCCGCGACGCCGAAGGAGCCCGCGAACCGCCCGCCGTAGCTACAGCCGTGGGCATGCGCCGCATCCTCGACGAGCACGATCCCCCGCTCGTCGCACAGCTCCCGCAGGGCCGGCGCGTCGGGCGAGACCAATCCGCCGATATGGACGAGCACGACGGCCGCCGTGTCGGGTCCGAGCGCGGCCTCCACGGTAGCGGGCGACAGCGCGAAGGTATCGCGATCGACGTCGGCGAAGACCGGGTTGCCGCCCGCACGCAGCACCGAAAATCCGGTGGCGGCGAAGGTATTCGCCGGCACGACGACGTCACGCCCGGCAACGCCGACGCTGCGCAGGATGATTTCCAACGCGGCGGTTCCGCTGCTGACCGCGACCGCATAGGGGGCGCCGTGGGCAGCGGCGAAATCGGATTCGAACTCTCGCGTGTTGGGCCCGAGAGTGAGCGCACCGGTGCTCAGCGCGGTGGTGACACGCCGGGCGATTTCGTCTCGATCATCGTCGGTGAACAGGATTCGCGCAGCCGGAATCTGCATACGAGCCTTCCCTCGTCAGCGAAGTATCCATTTGTCGGCTACCGCGGACGCCATCGGACCAACTCGAAATGCGCCGCCGTACTGCCACTACACAACCGGGCTACGCACGAACACGGAAGGCCGAGTACCCACCGGCTCCAGCCGCGGCATCATCCATTTCGACCAAGCAGGACGAATCTTACACGGACGAGCACCTCTACCAGCGATTATTCGATCCGATCCATAACGCGGTCAGCGTCCTGGGCACCACATCGGAGCCCCACAGCTCACCTTTTCGCACGGCGTGTCGGTGCGGTCCGTGGCGATCACCGACGGTTGCTCGGCCGGGCCAGCAAACTCAGGCCGACCGAGAGTGCGGCGCTGGCCAGGGCCGGGCGCCGGTATCGGGGTGAGCCGAGGAATGCGAGCATGCTCAGGGCGTGCAGGACGTCCACCGCACGCACGACGCGGACCGGCGGTTGAGGCACCACCAGCAGCACCGCGCCCTGCACGCAGTATCGGGCGCCGAGCAGCCGCGCCACGGTCACGGCCCTCGGGGCGGGGCCGACGAACCGGCGGGGAGCGCTCAGCAGAATCACACCGCATATGCCGGCGACGACGCCCGCCAGCCGGCTCCGCCGGACCGCCGAACCGGATGCGCGGGCGCTCACAGCCGGGACCGGCGCGAACGGGACCACAGGCCCAGCGCCGCGGTAGCGACCCCGGCGACGGCAGCGGCCACTGCGCCGTGGTGCTGACCGGCCCACAACTGCGCACTGTGTTCGGTGGACCGGGCATCGAAGATGCCGTGGGCGCCGAAGTCCCTGCCCTGCTCGCCATCGGCGGGATGCCACAGATTTTCGGGCTGCTCAGGGTCGCGGGGCTGATCGGTCTGCTGGGAATCGAAACCCGTTTTGGCTAGATAACGATCGAGCAGGCCCGGCGCGATCGCATTGGCGGCCAGCGTGGCCGCGGTGCTGCCACCCACCCAGTATTCGCGTCGATTCGGGTGGTCGGCGGCGTACAGCACAGCGCGGGCAGCGACCTCCGGCTGGTAGATCGGCGGCACCGGCTGAGCCTGCTTCGGCAGCCGCGACAGCACCCATGAGAACTGCGGCGTGTTCACCGCGGGCATCTGCACCATGGTCACCCGCACCCCGCTGCGCTCGTGCAGCAGTTCGCATCGCAACGACTCGTGAAAGCCTTGAATGGCATGTTTCGCTCCGCAATAGGCGCTCTGCAGCGGGATGCCGCGATACGCCAGCGCCGACCCGACATGCACGATCGTGCCTCGATTGCGGGCCTTCATCCGCTTCAGAGCCGCCATCGTGGCATAGACGTAGCCGAGGTAGGAGACCTCGGTGACCCGCCGGAACTCTGCGGGCTCGATCTCGTCGAACGGTGCGAACACGGAAGTGAACGCGACATTCACCCACACATCGATCGGCCCGAGTTCCTGTTCGACCCGCTCGGCCGCCGCTGTCACCTGCTCGCTCTCGGCCACATCGGTAGGCACGACCAGAGCGGTGCCGCCCGCCCGACGAATTTGCTCGGCCGCGGCCGCCAAACCTGTTTCGCCCCTGGCCAGCAGCGCTACCCTGTCCCCTCGCCGGCCGAAGGCCACTGCGGTCGCGCGGCCGATACCGCCGCTGGCACCGGTCACCACAACCACCCGCGACTTATGTTCGCTGTCGGTCATACACCCTCCGTTCCGACCCCCGAATGTCCGGCGCGAGCCGAATCCCAGTGGTTATCGGCTCGCACCCCATCGTTGGCGGTTCGTGCTCATCCAGTCCGGCGCATGCCCAGTGCCATCGAGCTCAGCCCGAGCAACACGGCGACCGCACCGACGACCACGTTGCTCCAGATCGTCGCGGGATGGGCGACATTGCCACTGACCACCCAGGGGCTGATGATCATCCACACGCCGATCAGCGGAGCGGCCCAGACGATGCCGTGCACGCGTCCGTACATCGAGGCGAACCCCAGCGCCAGCACCGCCAGGGCGGTCCCGACGATCAGGTTGTTCGCGGTCAAGGTCGGGTAACCGTGGAAACCGACGACCCACGCCGAGATCGCGATGTAGAGCCCGGTCAGGAACATCACGCCGATGACAGCTTGCGCGGCCGGTTCCATCGCGGCGAGTTCGTACTTCTCGTACTTGGCCCGCAACTCCACGATGTCGGGATGCAGGCTCATGTTCATGGCGTCAGTAGCCATGTCTTCCACCACCTTTCGGCTGCACGGTGAAGACCAGCGGCTGAGATCGACAACGACGAGAGGCGGAACCGGTCCGGAACACCGCCGGTCTTATGTCATGCCATGATAATATCATGGCATGACATATGAGTCGACGTCGTCGCCCGATCTCACCGATCAGGAGTACTCGCGGCTGTTGATGTTCCGCGTCGGACTGCGCCGGTTCCTGCGCTGGAGTGAACACCGGGCGGCCGACGTGGGACTCACCGCCGCGCAGCACCAACTGCTCCTGGCGATCCGAGGCCATCTCGGCCCGGATGGACCCTGCATCGGCGAGCTCGCGGAATACCTGTGCACCCGGCACCACAGCGTGGTGCAGCTGATCGATCGCACCGAGCAACTCGGGCTCGTCACCCGCAACCGGGAAGGCGGCACGGACCGACGCGTCGTGCGCCTCACCCTGACCGAGACCGGAAAACGTGCTCTCGCCCAGCTCAGCGCTACCCATCTGGAAGAACTTCGTCGGCTGACCCCGCTCGTCGATGCAGTGACCGGCTCGGCCACTACCGGCCCGCAGGCACAGCTCTGAACAAAAAGCCTCGAAGTGCGGCTAGCTGTCGGAGCCGGTGAACGGGTGCGGACGTTTGGCGAGCAGTTTGTACAGCGTCTGTTGAATGGTTTCGCGGATGTGGCCGGCGAGGTCGAACATGGCCATCGGATCGCCGGCGGCCGCCGGGGCGAAGCCGTCGGTCGGAATCGGGGTGCCGAATTCGATGTACCACTTGGAGGGCAGCGGGACTGCGCCGAGCACGCCCAGGTGCGGGAATGTCGGTGTCACCGGGAAGTAGGGCAACCCGAGCAGCCGGGCCAGCGGGGTGATGTCGGCGAGCTTGGGGTAGATCTCCTCGGAGCCGACGATCGAGCACGGAACGATCGGCACGCGCGTCTCGACGGCCGCAGAAGCGAATCCGCCGCGCCCGAACCGCTGCAGCTTGTAGCGCTGGCGGTAGGGCTTGCCGACACCGTTGAATCCTTCGGGGAACACTCCGGCCAGCTCGCCGGAGCGCAGCAGGCGTTCGGCGTCGGCGGGGCAGGCCAGGGTATGCCCGGCCTTGCGGGCCAACCCGCCCAAGATGGGCAGGCCGAAGACCAGATCGGCGGCCAGCAACCGCAGAAGCCGTTGTTTCGGGTGTCGGTCGTGCACGGCCAGCTGGAGCATCAGGGCGTCGATGGGGAGTACGCCCGCGTGGTTGGCGACGATCAGGGCGCCGCCGGTTTCGGGGATGTTGTCGACGCCGGTGACCTGCACCCGGAACCAGAGGTCCGACAGGGGCCGCAGGGCCGGCAGCAGAACCGATTCCAACAGGTGTTCGTCCAAGCCGAACTCGTCGACCCTGTAGTCGCCGGTGAAGCGGCGGCGAGCGAATTCGGCGGTGCCGCGGATTCCGTTGATGATCGTGGCGCCGGCCGGGGCGCCCGGGCTGCGCGGCTTGCGCGGGGTCGCCGGCGCCAGTCGCCCGGTCAGCGACGTCACCGGGCGTAACGCCGGCCGGCTCGGCCATTGCCGCGACGCCGGCCGTTGCCGCGCCTCGAAGTCACTGTCGCGCAGTCGAATTACCTTGGCCACGTCACTCATCAGGCCGATCCTGTTCCGGCCTCGGCCAGGGGGCATCGAATGCCGGAACTATCGTGGCTTTCCCGATAGGCATAGTGAGCACCACCGTTCGATTCGTTGCGGAAAACACTTGCCGGCCGGTTCGAACCCACCGGGGCCGGGATCAACGTGGCGTCGCTGTGGACCGTGAGGTCAGCGGAGAGTGACCGTGATCGCGCTGCCGACCACGGTCGCGGTGACGCCGAGCAGGTGTTCGGTGATCATCGCGGCGATCGGCTGGATGTGGCGA
>NZ_JOJF01000025.1:0-109057 GCF_000720265.1 Nocardia sp. NRRL WC-3656
ATGAACCTCGGCAACGACCATGAAGCCAAACCCACCGCTCCCAGGTGATTCGGAACCCGATGGCTGCGGGCTCTATCACCACGAAAGAAAGGTAAGGACTGCCATGAGTTTTCTGGCCCTCGGCTTTCTGCGCACGGAGGTGTCCCACCTGCACCAGGAGTGGGATGCGGCGCAGATCCGTTGTCTGGCAAGACGTTTGGGTTACACACTGTCGGAAACGGTCGCCTTCGGCGATCGCACCGACAATCCGGTCCAGTTCCTGATCGGCGCGGCGATCACCCACGATGCCGAAGCGGTGATCGTGCCCAGCGTCGAGCACTTTCCCGACGGCATCGTGCCCGCCGAACTCGTCGAGGTCACCGATGTGATCACCGTCAGGCCCGAGCGCACCTACGCGCGCTGGCCCCTCGGGGAGACGCCCGGCGCCGGCGGTGCGAACTGACTCGTCACGACCGCTTGCGCCGCACCAGCCAGACCGCGGCCACCGCGCCCGCCGCCGTAACGCCGATCGCCGGTAGCGGGATCTGCTTGACGACCTGCGCGGCCCGGTCCGCATTGTCCTGAGCGGACCGGGCACCGCGGTGCAGCCGCTCGCGGGTGCGACCGGGCACGTCGAGCTTGTCGCTCAGCGCCTGCACCGTTCGGCCCAGTTCCTCGCGCGTCAGATCCCGGTCGTAACGCAACGCTTCCGGATCGGAAGGGATGTTCATCGCCGAGTCCTCTCCTTGATGACGGCAACATCTTCCCGGACATTCGCGGCGGCATCCTCCGGTATCGGCGGACTCCCCTTGCGGATGCTCGTCCGCCCGAGGACACCGAGGACGCCGGCGACCACGGCCAGCGCGCCGGCCACGATCAACGCGGACGCCCATGCGGGCAACACCAGCGCCAGACCCATGATCGCCGCCGCGACCAGCGCGCCGATGACCGCGAGCCCCAGCACGGCGGCGGCACCGACGAGTCCGGCGCCGGCTCCCAGCCGTTTGGCCTTGCCCTGCGCCTCGACGACGGCGAGTTTCGCCTCCTCACGGACCAGCCGGCTCAGTTGCTCCGTGGTGGTGCCGACCAATTCGGCCACCGACGCCGTCTCCGGCGCGCGGCCGTTCTCGATATGCGCCATGACCAACCACTCCTCCGGGCGCCGATCGAATCGGGCGACCTCGCTCCGCCCGCGAGCGAACCGCCTCTCCGGTTGTGCTCGCGATACCCGGGAAATCCGCGATGACACCTCCGGCGGGGCGCACGGGCGCGGGATTCCGCGTGCGTCGCGCGGTTAACTCCTTGCGCCGGAAAGCAATTGCCCGGCCGGAGAGAGCCTCGGGTACCCAGCAGGTAGATTGACAACCGTGACCAATACTTCCGGAGACGCGTATCCCCTCGCCGACGCGATGACCACCTCGGTCAGCGTGCACGACGATGCGACCGTGCTCACGGTGGCCGGCGAGGTCGACCTTGCGACCGCTCCCGCACTGGAGAGTGCGATCGAGGCGACCCTCGGCGGTAAACCCGCAGCGCTGATCATCGACCTGTTGCAGGTGAGTTTCCTGGCCTCGGCCGGTATGGCCGCGCTGGTGGCCGCTCATCAGCGGGCTGGCTCCGCCACGAGCATCGTCCTGGTCGCCGAGGGACCGGCCACCAGCAGACAGCTCAAACTGACCAATCTCGATCAGGTATTCGCCCTGCACCCCACCCTCGACGCCGCGCTCGCGGCGCTGCACCAGGGCTGAGCCGGAGACCGAGTGCACAGGGACTGAGCGGCCAGGGCCGGCATCCCGGAAGCGGACTGCCGGCCACGCCGGTCAGACCAGCTCGCGCAGCTGTTCGATCAGCTTCACTCGTTCCGGCGCGGTCGCGGCGAGCGGAACCACGTTCAGCACCGTGACCCCGGCCTCCCGGAACGCCGCCACCCGCTCCTTGACGAAGCCCGCCGAACCGATCAGCGAGATGTCGCGCACCAGATCGTCGGGCACGACCTTGGCGGCCTCGTCCTTCTTCCCGGCCAGATACAGCTCCTGGATGCGGTCGGCCTCGGCGCCGTAACCGTACTGAGTGGCCAGCGAGTGGTAGAAGTTCTTGCTCTTGGCGCCCATACCGCCGATGTAGAGCGCCAAATGCGGTTTGACGAACTCCCGCAGCGGCTCCACGTTGTCGCCGATCGCCAGCGCCGGTCCGGCATAGACGTCGAGGTCGCCGAGTTCCGGATCGCGTTCGGCCTTTCCGGCGGCCAGCGCCTCACCCCACACGTCGCCGGCCTTCTCCGGCAGGAAGAAGATCGGCTGCCAGCCCTCGGCCAGTTCGGCGGCCAACTGCACGTTCTTCGGGCCGAGCGCGGCCAGCAGCACCGGGATACGGTCACGCACCGGGTGGTTGATCAGCTTCAGCGGCTTGCCCAGTCCGGTGCCGCGTTCGGCGGGCAGCGGGATCGTGTAGTACTTGCCCTGGTATTCCAGGCGTTCGCGCCGCCACACCTTGCGGCAGATCTCCACGACCTCGCGGGTGCGGCCGATCGGCGCGTCGTAGGGCACACCGTGGAACCCCTCGATGACCTGCGGTCCCGAGGCGCCCAGACCGAGGACGTAGCGGCCGTCGGAGACGTAGTCCAGACCCGCCGCGGTCATCGCGGTGAGCGTGGGCGTGCGGGTGTAGAGCTGCAGAATGCCCGAGGCCAGCTGCACCCGCTCGGTCTTGGCCGCCAGATATCCCAATCCGCTCACCGCGTCGTAGGAGTAGGCCTCGGGCACGAAGACGATGTCCAGGCCGGCCCGTTCCAGATCGGCGACCTCGGCCGCGACCTCTTTGAAGCCCCCCGCATAGTTGATGCCCAACCCGATTCGCATCGTATGCAACTCCGTTCATATGCAACCAGTTGCAGTGAGATTATCGCACTGCACCACCCGTCACAAACCGCGATCCGCCACCGCGGCCGGGGTGGCCTCGGGCTCCATCCTGCACACCGCCCGTACGCCGTCCGCGACAGGGCGGTGCGGCCCGGTCGATGATCGGGCGCGCGGCCCGGTACGGTTATCGGCGTACCGCACGCCGATTCCTCGAAACGGGAGGCCCCGCAGCATGTCTCAGGACACCGCGTCGTCGCCGGACACCACGACGTTCGGAGAGTCGACGATCGGCCGCTACCTGGACGATCTCGCCGCCAAGATCCCCGCCCCCGGCGGCGGTGCGGTCGCGGCGCTGCACGCCGCCCAGGGAGCCGCCCTGGTGGCGATGGTGGCCCGCTACACCACCCGCGCCAAGGACGCCGACAACCGCCCGGCGATCGATCGGATCATCGCGGCGGCCGACGCCGCCCGTGAGCGCGCGCTGGCCCTGGCCGACGCCGACGCCACCGCCTTCACCGCGGTCGGCGCCGCCTACAAGCTGCCCAAGGACACCGACGAGCAGGTCGCGGCCCGCAAGGAGGCGATCGCCTCGGCACTGCTGCAGGCCGCACGGGTGCCCGCCGCGGTGGTCACCGAAGCCGACGAGGTGCTCTCACTGGCCGCGGATCTGCTGCCGATCGGCAATCCGAACGTGGTCACCGACATCGGCGCCGCCGCCGACGCCGCGCGGGCCGCGGCGGCCAGTTCACAGTTGAATATCGCCATCAACGTCGGCTCGCTCGGCGACCACGAGGCCGAGGAGTTCGCGCCCGCGCTGCAGCGCATCGAGGAGATCTTCGCTCGTGCGGATGCACTGCACACGGACGTTCTCGCTGCCGTCGTCGGCTGATCGCATTACCACACCCCTCGGCTAAACCTCGGTTTGCCACACCGTAACTGTCGTTACGAAGCGAAAACTATTCCGGCGACCATGATCATCCGGAACTAGGATCGAGGTCCTGATCCACACACCACCTGAGGGGGTGGAGCCATGAGGAATATGATGCGTCATGTATTCCTGGCGACAGTCATAGCAGTACTGGCCGCAGTCACCACGGGCACAGCGGCAGCGGTGCTGGTGACACCGCAGACCACATCCGTGGCCTCGATTTCACCGAGCAGCGGCGCCGTCGTCGGAATCGCTCATCCGGTCACCGTCCGGTTCACCGCACCCGTCACCGATCGCGCCCGCGCCGAACGATCCGTGCACGTCGGCGCCCAGGCCGGGACGTTCGCCTGGGCCAACGACAAGGAACTGGTCTGGAACTCCACCGGATACCTGCCGGCCGATGCGCGATTCACCGTGACCGCCGGCAACGCTCGATCCGAATTCCGGACCGACGGCGGGACCAGTGCCGATGCCGACATGTCGGCGCATACGTTCACCGTGTTCATTCCCGGGCAGGCGCCACGGGTCATGCCCGCCTCGATGGGTAAGCCCGGACGCGAGACTCCGGTGGGCACCTTCCCCGTGATGGAGAAGGACCGCACCATCATCTTCGACTCCCGCACCATCGGTATTCCGCTCGACGATCCGGAGGGCTACTACCTGACCGGCGAGTTCGCCGAACGGCTCACCTCGGGCGGCGTCTTCGTACATTCGGCGCCGTGGTCGGTCGGCCAGCAGGGTAATTCGAATGTCAGCCACGGCTGCATCAATCTGGCCCCCGCCGATGCCGAGTGGTACTACGACAACGTGAGTGTGGGCGATCCGGTGACCACCCACTGGTGATCAGCGTGCCGCTTCGGCCGCCTCCACGACGTGCCGCATCAGCAGCGCGGTGGTGACGGGTCCGACACCGCCGGGAACCGGACTCAGTGCGGCCGCCCGGCCCTCGACC
The DNA here is from genome assembly GCF_000720265.1 of Nocardia sp. NRRL WC-3656. Classification (NCBI taxonomy): domain Bacteria; kingdom Bacillati; phylum Actinomycetota; class Actinomycetes; order Mycobacteriales; family Nocardiaceae; genus Nocardia; species Nocardia sp. NRRL WC-3656. The sequence goes on from NZ_JOJF01000025.1 coordinate 4,718, forward strand.
GAAGCGGCGTCCACATCGCCGACGATGCCACCGTCGGGTCCCTCGTTGGTACCCACGTCGATGACCACCGCGCCCTCGCGCACGTGGTCGCCACCGATCAGACCGGCCCGCCCGGCCGCCGCGACCACGATATCGGCGGCCGAGGTGACCGCCGGCAGGTCCGTAGTGCGCGAATGGCACACCGTCACCGTGGCATTCTCGGCCAGCAGCAGCTGTGCCAGAGGTTTGCCCACCACGTTCGACCGGCCGACGACCGCGACGTGCCGGCCCGCCAGCGCGATGTCGTGATGTTTGGCCAGCTCCACCACCGCCTGTGAGGTGGCGGGCGGGAATCCGGGCAGTCCGGCGGCGAGCAGTCCCAGCGACAGCGGGCTGACGCCGTCGACATCCTTGGCCGCGGCGATGGCCGAGCTGACGTCGTTGAGTTCCACGCCCGCGGGCAGCGGCGTCTGCAGCATCACCGCGTGCACCGCCGAGTCCTCGCTGAGCTTCGCCAGCGCCTCCCGAATCTCCGCGGCACTCGCCTGCGCGCCGAGATCGGTTGTCTCGCAATCGATTCCGAGGCGACCGGCCGCGCGCTGCAACGAGTTGACATACCACCCGCTGGCCGGATCGTCGTTGGCCACCACCAGCACCAGGCGGGGGGCGGCCCCGGCTTCGGCCAGTGCGGCGGCGCGGTTCTTCGTCTCGGCGTTGAGGTCGGCGGCGAGTTGTTTGCCGGTCAGCGGTATGGTGTCCACCCGGCCACCCTATCGGGCCGCGCACCAGCGCCCACGGCCGCCGTCACCCGCGCGAATACCGACTCGAGCGGGAGTAAATCCGGGGCCCTCACCGATTCCGGTCGTATGGTGGGCACGGCTGTGCCCATGCCCCACCCACCCATGCGGGATCCCGCTCGCCCGGAAAGGTGTCGACTGCAGTGAACATCGCCAGACGTGTCAAACATCTTCTCGTCGCGGCCTCGGCGGCCGCGCTGCTGGCCGGACCACTCACCACGACGGCCACGGCCGCCGACGGACCGGCGCCGCTCTACAACTCGGCTCAGGAGAACTTCGTCAACGGCAACGACGCCGCGGGTCTGGCCGACCTGCGCTCGCTGCTGGACGACACACCCGACGACGCGCAGGCACTGGCCCTGCAGGGTATCTGGTCGGACTACACCGGCGATCTGCTCACTCGCGAAGCCGCGTTCAACCGGCTGGCGGCCATCGACCCCGGCATGGCCCAGGGGGCCCGCAATCTCATCGGCGCCATCGGCGCGGCCGTGGGCACCCTGCCCAATCCGTTGCCGGCGCTGGTCGGCCCGCAGACCGGCATCGTGGTGCTCGGCTACGGGCTGCTGCCCGACGGCAGCCTGCGCCCCGAACTGGTCAACCGGCTCACCGCGGCGTGGTTGCAGGCGATCGCGGCGCCGATGTCGCCGATCGTGGTGACCGGCGGCAACCCGCAGAACGGGGTACCCGAAGCCGCCGCGATGGCGGGCTGGCTGATCGGCCACGGCATTCCGGCCTCCCGGGTGCTGGTCGAGGACCGCGCCACTTCGACCGTGCAAAACGCGCTGTTCAGCACCCGGATGCTTCAGGACGCCGGTGCGACCAGCGCGGTCGTGGTGACCTCGCCGAATCACATCCGCCGCGCGGTGGCCGATTTCATCGTCGCCGGCACCCGCGTGGTGGGGGCGATGACCTCGCTCGATCAGCTGGTGTCGCAACTGCCGCCGCCGAGCAAGGCCGCCCAGCGCGGCATCTATCTCGACGCCACCCGCACCTTCCTGCTGCCGTCGGCCCGCTAGCCGGCGCACGGAAATTGTGGTTGACGCCGCGCCGACAATGGTGGGGTGATCGACCCCGAATCCGACGAGTCCGCCACCGATACGATCGTCGCCGACCTGCGCCGCGCCGGATGCGTCTTCGCCGAGGAGGAAGCGGCCCTGCTCCGGCAGGCCGCCTCCTCCCCCGGCGAGCTCTCCGCACTCGTCGCACGCCGCGTCGACGGCATACCGCTCGAATATCTCCTGGGCTGGGCCGACTTTCGCGGCGTGCGGGTGGCGCTCGACCCCGGCGTATTCGTGCCGCGGCAACGCACCGCGTTTCTGATCGACGAGGCCCTCGAACGCACCGCCGCCCGGCCGGGCGATCGGCGCACCGTCGTCGACATGTGTTGTGGCTCGGGCGCGTTGGGCCTGGCCGCGACGACCGCGTTGCGCGCCGACGGGGTGGAGGTCGAACTGGTCGCCGCCGATATCGACTCCGCCGCGGTGGCGTGCGCGCGGCGCAATCTGGAACCGCTGGGCGCGCGGGTCTTCCGAGGTGACCTGTTCGCCGCACTGCCCGGCGAACTGATCGGGCGCGTGGATCTGATTCTGGCCAACACCCCGTACGTGCCGACCGCGATGATCGCCCGGATGCCGCCGGAAGCCCGCGACCACGAACCCCGCACCGCCCTCGACGGCGGCGCCGACGGACTCGACGTGCTGCGCCGCGTGGCCGATGCCGCCGAGCGGTGGCTGACGGTCGGCGGCTGGGTGCTGGTAGAGATCGGCACCGCCCAGATCGACACCGCCACAGCGATCGTCGCGGCCGCCGGACTGCGCCCGGCGATCGCGGAATCGTCCGACTACGGCGCGACGGTGGTATGCGGAACCAGGACGAGCGCCGGGAGCTAGCTACCGATGCCGCGGCGAAGGTCGTCGGCCGTGCGCAACCGCTCGCGCACCCCCGCCAGATCGGCCTCGAGTGCGCTGAGATCCGGTTGTGTTGCCGCCGTGGCATAGTCGGCGACTCCCGCCTCGACCGCCGCGACCGCGTGTTCGGCCTGTGCCAGCTGTGCCGTCCGCGAGTCGGAATGCAGCATCGAGATCGCGACCAGGTGGTCGTCGAGAGCCAGGGCCGACTGTTCCAGATCCGCGCGCAGAGTCACCGTTGCCGCCGTGTCATAGGCCGTCACCGCGCGCAACGCCGTCATCGCATCGCGCAGGCGGCGGTGCAGGCGAGCCTCGGGGTCGTGGGAACGCGCCCAGGCGGTCGGCGCGCGGGTGGCCGTGCCCGGGACCACCTGGTTCTCGGCGGCGATGCGACGGCGCTGATGGGCCAGGGCCACCGCCCCGATCGCGACGATCCCGCCCACGATCACCACGAGGGCGAGCACGAGCAGTAGCAGCACGAACATGTCATCTCCCGTGGTGGACGACGGTGGTGTGGCCGGTGCTGTGATGGTGGGTTCCGCCGCCGTGCCACATCGACAGCGCGACCACCGCGCCGATGATCAGCAGCGTGACGACCGTGACGAACGCGGCGAGTTTGACCTTGCTCCACGGCCGCTGCCCGACCACCTCACCGGTCAGGCCGTTGATATAGACCCGGAACGGGGTGTTCCCGTAGACCACGGTCAACAGCCAGATCGGCAGCAGAATGTGCTTGTACGCCAGTGAGTTCCAGGTCGAACGCAGGTCGTGGATGTGCTGGCGGTCGCCGCCGATGTCCTCGCGCACGGTCTGCTCGATGACCTGTTCCATCCGCGTCCGGGCGACCGGGAACATCTCCTCGGCGTCGCGATCGTAGGTGCGGGCCAGGTGGCCGGCGACGTACTCGGGCGAATAACCGGTGGCCTCCGCGACCGGCCACGGTTCGAGTTCGGCGACGCGGGCGCTGTCGTCGATGTCGTTGGCGAGGATCGGCAGATCGTCGAAGCGGTTGCCGACCTCGCCCGTCGCCGGATACCAGCGAATTTCGGTGCGGCTCTTCAGTTCCCCGTCGTCCCAGTACCGTTCCGTGTACTCCTCCCCTCGTTCGCCGCGATACCACGTGTGCACGTCGGCGTCGTAGGTGAAGTAGGCGTGGTAGACGCTCGCCAGCGAACCGAGCCGCTTGTACTTCTTGAACGCGGTCGGCGCGAACCACCGTCCCGCGACCCACTTCTCGACGCGTTCGCGCGCCGCCTTCTCGTCGATGCGGAACGGGACCACACCGTCCACCGGCAGCCGGGCCGGAGCGTTGTGCACGTCGTCGCGCTGGATCGGCGTGGTGCAGTAGGGACAGCGCGTCGCGGTCAGACTGCCGACGAATGTGGTTGTGCCACCGCAATTCTGACACTTCACCTCGCGATCGCCGGTGACCTGCGGCCCGGCGGTCACGGCCTGCAGCGCGCGTAACTCCCCCATCGCCTGCCGCAGATCCCGCGCGACGACCGGTGCCCGCGGCGTCGAGAGCGGCGAGTAGTTTCCGCAACTGGGACACCGCAACTGCTGCGAGGCGATATCGAACACCAGCTGGCCGCCGCACGCCGTACACGGATAGGTCCGGGTGAGCTCGGTCCGATGCAGCATCGCCGGATCCGCGGAACCGTGCGGGTTCGCAGGAGGTGGCGCCCCAGATTCGAAGCCGCCGGGTATGTCTTTCCCGCGACCGAACGGCGTCGTGCCCGGCGGCGGATAAAGCGCCGGGCCGCCGCCCACTCCCGGCCCGCGATTCGCGACCGACGGCGGCCCGGGACGTCCGGCGACCGGCGCAGGATATTCCGCACCGACGCCCACCGGTGGCGGTGTCGTGCCGTCCTGCATGCGGTAACCACCGCCCGGCATCGGTGACGGGGTCATACCCCCCGGCTCGCGATAGCCACCCGGCACGGGCGGCCGCAACGGAGGCGGCGTCATAGCCTCCGCCTGGTGATAGCCGTCCAGCGCGGGTGGGCGCAGCGCAGGCGGCGTTACGCCCTCTGGTACGCCATGGCTGCCCGGGATCGGCGGCACCGGATACGAGTTCGGTTGTGGGCGTGGGTCGTTCATCGGTCCCCCGGTTCGGCTGAGGTGGGGCTAGCCGGCGGGAGGCGGCGGGGGCGGGGTGCCCGGCAGTGGCGGCGGACCACCGAACAACGACTGCAGCGCGGGGACGGTCGAGGCCGCGGCCCACGCGGACATGCCGGTGGTCCAGACGTTCGTCTGCGGTGTGAGGCGCCCGGCGGCGACGAACTGGCGCAGCTGATCCACCGGGAACGGACCCGCCGCCTGCCCGTCCAGATCGATGTGGAACTGCTGCTGCACCGGAAGCGGCGGCGGCTGCTGCCCATAACCCGGCTGGGCATAACCGGCGGCGGGCTGGGCGAAGGCGCCCTGCATCGCGCCCGCCATCTGCCCGCCGAGGGCCACGCCCATCCCGGCCTGCATCGCCGCGCCCATTGCCCCGCCGCCGGGATTCTGCGCGGCGGCGAGCATCGCGTCGGCCGCCTGGACCTGCTGATACCGGTTCGGATCGCGGACGTTGTCGGCGAAACCGCTGGCCTCGACACCGCGGGCCACGCCGCGGGTCATCGCCTGCTGGATCTCCTCCGGCAGCGAGATCGTCATGGTGACCGCGTCGACACCCAGTCCGAACGACGCCACCCGCTGCGCCACGAATTCGCGCAGCTTGTCGGACAATTCGACCTGACGCCCCTGCAGATCGATCGCGCCGAGCCCGGTGGCGAGCACCATGTCGGAGAAGGCCAGCGCGACGGTCCGCCGCAGCAGATCGGTGATCTGCTCCATGTCGACCACGCTCTCGGTGCCGATCACCTGGCGCAGGAAGACGGCCGGGTCGACCACCTTCACGATGGTGGTGCCGTTGGCGCGGACCTGCACCATGCGGAAGTCGGGATCACGGACGGTCACCGGTTGCGGTGTGCCCCAGCGGAAATCGGTGACCGGCCGGGTGTTGACGAAGTACACCTCCGACCGGAACGGGCTGTTGAACCCGTGTTTCCACCCCTGCAGGGTGGACATGATCGGCATGTTCTCCGTGGTCAGCGCGTAATGGCCGGGCTCGTAGCGGTCGGCGAGCTGCCCCCGGTAGACGAAGACGGCCTGCTGGCCCTCGCGCACGATCAGTTCGGCGCCGTTCTTGATCTCGTTGTCGTAGCGCGGGAACCGCCACGCCAGCGTGGAATTCGTATCGTCGAGCCATTCGATGATGTCGACGAATTCGCCGCGGATCTTGTCCATCAGGCCCATGCGTACTTCCGTCCTCCCTCGGCGCATTCCGCCGCGCAGAGTATGGCACAAACGGATTCGCTTCGGCCGCTAGCATGGGGCGTTGTGGAGCAGCGATACGTGCGCAGGTCGGGACGGGTGATCCTCGCGGACACCGACGACCGGATCCTGCTCATCGCCTATCGCGGCACGCTGGATCCGCTGTACTGGATCACGCCCGGCGGCGGCATCGACGCGGCGGAATCGCCGGCCGAGGCGGCGGCGCGGGAACTGGGTGAGGAGACCGGATTGCGAATCAGCGCAGCCGATCTCGGGCCGCAGGTGGCGGTGGCCGCCGGGCATCTGGACATCCCGGGGTGGCTGTCGGGCTTGTTCCGCGAGGACTATTTCTTCTACCGGCTGCCCACCAGCGGCACCGATCCGGACACCAGCGGGCTGCTGAGCTACGAAAGCACCGCCATCGACGAATTCCGCTGGTGGAGTGTCGGCGAGCTCGCGAGCACCGACCAGCAGGTGTATCCGCTCGGTCTCGCCGGGCTCCTCGGCGAGCTGCTGGCGGGGCGGATTCCGCCGGCGCCGGTCACGCTGCCGTGGCGTGAGCGGCGCGGCGAAGCCTCGTGAATCGGCCGCGTCTCAGGACTTGCGACCGGTGAATTCGTCCATCGAGTGGTAGACGCCCACCTTGTTCAGGTAGAAGTCGCGCACCTTCAGCGGCAGCAGACCGGAGATGGCGCGGTTGAGCCGCGAGGTCCACGGCAGCACGACCAGCGCCGCACCGTTCTTCATCTCCCGCCACGCGGTGTCGGCGACCTCTTCCTGCTCCAGGATCGGCGTGAACCAGAAACCCTTGGCGCCGTCGAACATTCCGGTGTTGATGTAGGTCGGGCACACCGTGGTGACCTTCACGTGCTGGTTGCCGGACTGCTCGAGTTCCAGGCGCACCGAATCCGACCAGCCCAGCGCCGCCCACTTGGACGCGGCGTAGACGCTCATGCGCGGATTGGACACCAGCGCCGCCGAGGAGGCGATGTTCAACACCCGCGCCGGGGTTTTGCGCTGCACCATCGCGGGCAGGAATTCCAGCGCGATGTACATCGGCGCCAGCGAATTGATCGCCATCGTCTTGTCGATGTCGGCGCGGTTCTCGGTTTCCCAGAAGTAGCCGTTGCCGCGCACGATGCCGGCGTTGTTGACCAGCACGTCGATATCGCCGACCTCCGAGCGCACCGCGGCCGCGGCGTCGATGATCGACTGCTGGTCGGAGACGTCGACCACGTAGTGGTGCACCCGGCTCACCGATCCGGAGGACAGTTCGGCCGCGGTCTGCTTCAGCGCGGTCTCGTTGACATCCCACAGCACCACGTCGGCGGCCTGTTCGCGCACCGCGCGCTGGGCGAAGGATTTGCCCAGGCCCATCGCCGCGCCGGTGATCAGTACCCGCTTGCCCGCGACCGTATCCATATCCGTTCCTCTTCCTGCGTACCCGGGTCCTTCGTGCCCGCTCTCCTCTGTGCCCGAGCGGGCGAGATCATTTCTGCCGCAACGTCTTCATCACGCCGAAGTAGAGCGTCATGGTCTTCGCCCACAGCGCTTCCGACATGCCCGGCAGCGGCGCGAGCGGCAGCGCGCGCTGGACCGCGATGGTCTGGGTGTCGACGTATTTGAGCAGCCCCTCGGGACCGTGGCGGCGGCCGCTGCCCGAGATGCCGAGCCCGCCGGAGGGGGCCGCGACACTGCCCCACGCCGCGATGAAGCCCTCGTTCACGTTGACCGACCCGGCGTGGATGCGGGCCGCGATCTCGCGGGCGCGTGCGGTATCGCGGCTCCACACACTGGCATTGAGGCCGTAGGCGGTGTCGTTGGCCTGATCGACGGCCTCGTCGTCGCTGTGCACGCGGTAGATCGAGACGACCGGGCCGAAGGTCTCCTCGCGGTAGACCGTCATACCCGGGCGCACCCCGGCCAGCACCGTCGGCTCGTAGAAGTACGGGCCGAGGTCCAGGCGCGCGCGGCCGCCGGCCAGCACGGTCGCACCCTTGGCGACGGCGTCCTGCACGTGTTCGGTGACCGTGTCGAGCTGGCGCGCGAAGGTCAGCGACCCCATCTCGTAGGAGTAGTCCAGCGCCGAGCCCAGCCGCAAAGACTGTGTGGCGGAGGTGAATTCGCTGACGAACCGGTCGTAGACACGGTCGTGCACATAGATGCGCTCGATGGATTCGCACAGCTGCCCGGCCGAGGCGAAACAGGCGCGCACCGCGATCTTGGCGGCCGCGCTCACGTCGGCGTCGGCGAGCACCAGCAGCGGATTCTTACCGCCCAGTTCGAGCGAGTAGCCGATCAGCCGCTCCCCCGCCTGACGGGCGATGGTGCGGCCGGTGGCGCTGGAACCGGTGTAGTCGACGTAGTCGGCGCGCGCGATAACCTCGCCGCCGATCACCGAGCCTCGGCCCAGCACCGCCTGCCACAGGCCCGCGGGCAGTCCGGCGCGTTCGGCGGCGTCGATCGCCCACAGGGCGGTGAGCGCGGTCTGGTTGTCCGGGCGCGCGACGACCGCGTTACCGGCCATCAGCGCGGGCAGCGCGTCGGAGGCTGCGAGGGCGAGCGGGTAGTTCCACGGCGAGATCACCGCGACCACACCCTTGGGCCGGTTGCGGACCTCGACCTTGGTCAGCACCGGCAGCACACCGCGCGGGGTGCGCGAGGCCAGCAGCCGTTCGGCCGCGGCGGCGTAGTAGCGGGCGTTGACCGCCACGTCACCCACCTCGTCGAAGGCGTGCACACGGGACTTGCCGGCCTCGGTCTGGACGATGTCGAGGATGGTGTCCTGTTCGGCCAGGACCAGGTCGTGGAACCGGCGCAGCACCGCGGCGCGTTCGCGCACCGGAACCCGCGCCCACTGCTGCTGGGCGCTGCGGGCGGTCGCGAAGGCGGCGTCGATATCGGCGGTGGACGACTGCGGCAGATCGGCGATCTTCGCGCCGGTGGCCGGGGCGAAGACCGCCACCGAGGGGGCGCCACCCGCGGTGGCGTGCGCGAGCAGGCGGTCCACCAGCTCCTGCGGCAGGGCCGGGGCGGCGGCGAGGTCTGGGGCGGTCGTCATTGTCGGCCCTCTCGGTCGGCAGGTGCCCAACAATTTGTTGAACACCAGTGTTAGATTAACACCGATGTTAGATTAATGGGGCGATGCCAGGCCATGTCAAGTCCGGACGACCGATCAGGGAGGTACCACGGGATGCCGCAGGACGGGGTGGTCACCACTCACAACGGCGCCGCTCGCCGGGGCCGGCCGCCACAGACGCGCGCGCAGGCCGACGAGGTCCGCTCCCGCATCGTCACCGCCACCGCCGCGGTGTTCACCGAATTCGGTTCGCGCGGACTGAGTGTCGCGCGGATCATCGATCAGGCCGGAATCTCACGGCCCACCTTCTACCGCTATTTCGCCAACGCCACCGCGCCGCTCGATGTGGTACTCACGCAGTCCAACGAGGGCCTGGTGGGTGGCATCCGCAAGGCGTTGGAAGAGTCCGACGAGCCGGTGGCGCTCGGCATCGGCATCATCGACGCGTACCTGGACTGGGCCCGCGGGCACGGGCCGATGCTGCGGCCGGTGTTCGCGGAACTGCACGATCCGGCCTCACCGGTCTCGGCGTACCGGGAGCAGGCCTTCGACGACATCCGCGCGCTGGTGCGGGAGAAGTTCGCGGTGCTGGACCGGCAACTGCCGGCGCCGCTGGACCTCGACACCGCGCTGCAGGTCTGCGCATTCGTGGTCTATCAGGTGTCGCTGGCCACCGCGCCGGGCGCGGACCCGGATCCTGATGCGGTCGCCGAGGCCCGGCTGACGATGATTCGCACCGTTCTGGTCACCCTGGGGCGGCGCGAGGATGTCGAACTCGCCCTGACGATTCCGGGGATCTTCCTCCCCGTGCAGGGCTGACACCGGCAGGAGAGATCAGCCGCGCAACCCGCTCGCCCGCAGCACCCGCCGCGAGACCCCGGCCTCCAGTGCCTCCGCCGTACCGATGATGCGCACCCGCTGCCGGGCGCGAGTGATCGCGGTATAGAGCAGTTCACGAGTCAGCAGCGTCGACTCCGGGCCCGGCAGCACGATCGTCACCGCACCGTACTGGCTGCCCTGGCTGCGGTGGATGGTCATCGCGTACACCGTGGTCACACCCGGGAACTGGGTGGGATGCACCAGATACGGTTCGCTGCCGCGCTGCAGCGCGGCGCGCAGGCCACCGTCGGCGGACCGCACGATGACACCGGTGTCGCCGTTGTAGATGCGGGCCTCGTGGTCGTTGGCGGTCACCAACAGGGGCTGGCCGGGAAACCATTGTCCGGCAGCGGATTCCGTCCCGATCCCGGCCGCGGCGACCCAGCCGCCGGCCATCCGGTCCCACCGTTCGACACCGAACGGCCCCTGCCGGTGTGCGCACAGCAGCCGATGCGATTCCATCGCCTGCAGCGCGGCCGCCGCGTCGCCCGCCTCGGCGGCGGTGGTGGATTCGCGGGCGGCGCGCACCACGTCGGCACGCACCTCGGCGATGTCGTCGGGTTCGTGCAGGGACAGTTCGGTACCGCCGTCGTGCAGCAGCGCCAGCGCCGTCTCGGCGTCCCCGGCGCGCACCGCCACCGCCAGATCGGCGATGCGGCCACCGAACCGGCGGCCACGGGTGAGACGGATCATGCCGCCGCGCAAGCGGTTTCGTTCCCGTTCACTGAGATCTTCGGCGCCGGCCACCGGACCGGAACCGGTGTCCAGGATCCGCTCGAGGATCGGATTCGGCGAGCCGGCCACCGGTCCCGCGACCAGATCGGCGAGGACGGCACCGGCGTCGACCGAGGCCAGCTGGTCCGGGTCGCCGACGAGCACCAGCCGCGCGTCCGGGCGCACGGCGGGCAGCAGCCTGCTCATCATGGTCAGCGACACCATGGAGGTTTCGTCGACGACGATGACGTCGTAGGGCAGCCGGTTGTGGGCGTGATGACGGAAGCGGGTGGTGCCGCCGCGCTGCCAGCCCAGCAGCCGGTGCACGGTCGCCGCGGTCAGTTCCGGGAGGTCGAGGTCGCCGGCCTGTTCGCGCACCGATTCCTGCAGGCGCGCGGCGGCTTTGCCGGTCGGGGCGGCCAGCGCGATGCGCAGGGGTGCGGCGTCGGCGACCGCGCGCTGGTGCGCGACCAGCAGGGCCAGGATGCGGGCGATGGTGTGGGTCTTACCGGTGCCGGGACCACCGGCGACCACCGTGGTCCAGCTGGTGGCGGCGACGGCGGCGGCGATGCGCTGGCGGTCCGGGGCGGCGCCGGGTCCGCCCGTCCCCGGGAACAGCCGATCCAGTTCGCGGCGCACGGTGTCCGGGTCGACGAGCGGGTGCCCGTGCGCGCGGTCCGCCAGTACCTCGCGGATCGTCTGCTCCTGCCGGTAGTAGCGGTCCAGATACAGCAGCGGCCCGCCCTCGGATTCGACCAGCCGCAGGGGGCACAGCGGGCCGGCGGGACTGCCGCACACCAGCGGGCTCGCGCGCAACTGATCACACAGGCTGTCGACGTCCGGCCAGGGAAGCAGAGCGGGATCGACCGGTTCCGCCTCGCCGAGATCGAAACCCTCACCGTCGACGCCGATTTCGTGCATGCGCCGCAATTCCAGGCACACCGATCCCGACCGCACCGCACGCACCGCGAGCGCGGCCGCCAGCAGGACCTGCTCCCCGGATTCACCGCCGAGCCGGCCCAGCCGCAGCGCCACGTGCACGTCGGCCGCCGACAACACCCCGGCGGTGTTGAAGGTCCGCAACAGTCCGGTGGCGCGCTGCGCCACAGCGATCGCCGTCACCTGCTGTCCTTTCCGGCCAGCAGATCCGACAGCGCCACGATCAGCTCCGCCGGTGGGTCCCAGTCGAAGACGCCGTGGCCGGGCGGGGTCGCCGGGCCGATCATGCCGCGCACGAACAGGTAGCGCACTCCTCCGAGGTGGCGAGCCGGATCGTAACCGGGCAGCCGCCAGCGCAGATAGCGGTGCAGCGCCGCCGAATACAGCAGAGCCTGCAGCGGATAGTGCGAGCGCATCATCTCTTCGGCCATCCGGTCGCGCCGATAGTGCGCGACGGTCAGTTCACCGGTGCCGAGCCGGTTGGTCTTGTAGTCGACGACGAGGAAGCGGGGGCCGTCGGTCCGCAGCACCGCGTCGATACTTCCGGTCAGATACCCGCGCAGCGGAACGTCGTCGAGCAGGTCGAGGGCATCGGCGTAGGTGGCGAACGGATCGTCGGACCGGAGGTGTTCCCGCAGCAGGGCGCCGATGCGCCGGACGGTCACCCGCTGCGCCACCGGGTCGTCACCACCCGCGAGCGGCAGTTCGAATTCCAGTTCGTTCAACCGATCCCGGGAGCGGATATCGGCCAGCGCGACCGGATCGCACGGGGTGCGCAGCACCGCGACGAGCGCGTGGGCGAGTGCACCGGGATCGATGTCGGCCATGAGTTGCTCGACGGCCTGTTCGCAGCGCAGGCGGACCTCGGCGGCCAGATCCGGCGCATCGGTGTCGACCAGCTCGAGCACACCGTGCACGAGGGTGCCGAATTCGGCGCCGTAGGGCAGATCGTTCATCAACGACGGTGCCGCGCCGGCGAACTCGTCCTCGGACCCGAGGCCGGGACCGAGTTCCGGCGCGGGCGTCAGCGGCTCGTCTGCGCCACCCTCGACTGCCTCCGTAGCCACGAAATCCGTTGCACCATGGGCTGTTTCATGCGCCGACGCGGTGAGCGCCGAGTACGAGGTGCGGCGCCATTCGTGGTCGACGGAGCGGGTGAATCGCGCGGCCTCGAGTGCCTTGTCACCGGTGTGGTCACGTTCGGTGCGCAGCTGCGCCTCGACCGCCGCGCGGACGGGTTCGATCTCGATCAGGCCCGGACCGGCAGCCGCGGCCCATTCGCGCAACTGCTCCAGCACGATCGGATCCGCGGGCACCTCACTGCGCGCCGGCACGTCGGCGCTGCCGGGGACGCGGCCCAGGATCATCCGATGCAGCGGTGCGGCGGCCGTACCGTAGGCCGGAGCCCACCAGGCCACCACCTGGCACTGCGCCCGGGTCACCGCGACATACAGCAGCCGCAGCTCCTCCCCCGCTTCCTCGGCCTCGCAGCGGCGGCGGTGCTCGGCGTAACCGGGCGCTTCGGGGCCGCCGACGTCCAGGACCCGTTCGTCGCCGTCGTGGAACAGCAGCGTCGACGGATTGGGGTTCTTCGCGCCGTCCCACGCGAAAGGCAGATAGACGACGGGAAATTCCAGGCCCTTGCTGGCGTGCACCGTGGCGATCTGCACCGCGGCCGCGTCGCGGTCGAGGCGGCGGCTGCGTCCCGCGACCGCGCCCGAGGCCGGATCGCGCACCCGGTCGGCCAGCCAGCGGGTGAGCGCGGTGAGCCCGAGCGATTCCCGTGCGGCGACCTCGTCGAGCAGTTGCGCGATATGCCGCAGATCGGTCAGGCGCCGTTCGCCGCCGCTCTGGGCCAGCAGTCGCGGTGCGGGCTGGGCCTGCGCGGACAGCCGGTCGAACACGGCCGCGAAACCGGAGCGCGCGAACAGCCGGGCCGCATCGCGCAGCTGGGTGCTGAGCCGGCCCACCAGATCCGCGCCCCCGGCGTCGATATCGGCGGCGGACAGGCCGAGCAACGGGGTCGTTGCCGCCAGCCGCACCCGGTCGCCGCGATGCGGTTGTTCCAGCGCCCGCAGCACCCACAGCCAGTCGGTGGCGCTGTGGGTGGCGAAAACGCTGGCGCCGCCGGCGAGGACGGAGGCGATACCGGCGCGGTCCAGTTCCGCGCGCACCAGGTCGATCTGCGCGCGGGTGCGGACCAGCACGGCGATATCACCGGGGCCGAGTGCGCGGTCGCCGATCCGCGCCCCGGATTCGAGGGTGCGGACGATATCGGCGGCGAGGTCGGTGGCCACGCGATCGCGCTGGCGGCCCACCACCGGGAATCCGCTGCCGTTCAACGCTCCGGCGCCCTGGCGGGGAAAACACCTGAGCCGCAACGGAACCGCCGCACCCTGGGGCCCGGTGAGCCGGCTCTGCGGCCGGACCGCCGTGACCGGCGGCACCGTGATCTGCGCATGTCCCAGGGCCGCGCCGCCCAGCAGGTGATGCAGCGCCGCCAGCAGACCGGCATCGCTGCGGCGGTTGGTGTCCAGTTCGCGACGGGTCTCGGCGTGGGCGACCGCGTCCAGATAACTGAGGACCTCGGCGCCGCGGAAGGCGTAGATCGCCTGTTTCGGATCGCCGACCAGCACCAGGGTGGTGTGGTCGTGGAAGACGCGCCGCAGGATGTCCCACTGCAGTGGGTCGGTGTCCTGGAATTCGTCGACCAGCGTCACCCGGAAGCGGTCGCGGATGCGGCGGCAGGCGCGCTCGCCGTGGACCGGGTCGGCGAGCACGTCGTGCAGCAACACCAGCTGATCGTCGAAGTCGCGGATGCCCGAAAGCCGTTTGCGCCGATCGACTTCCGCGCGCACCGCGTCCGCGAACGCCGCCGCCTCGGCCGCGGGGTGGTCGCCGAGCTCCTCCCCCGGAACCAGCCGCGCGCGCCGGTCCGCCACCGCGGCCGCCGCCAGCGAGAGCGCCTGCCGCACCGGCATCGGGGCACCACCCCGGGCGTAGCGGGCCAGATACAGATCCTCGGCGACCGTGCTCACCAGTTCCTCGATGCCCTCGACCCGCCGCACCCGCGGATCGTGTTCCCCTGCGATGCCGAGTTCGTCGAGCATGCGCTGACAGAAACCGTGCGTGGTGGAGATGGTGCCGGCATCGAAATCCGACAGCGCGGCGACCAGCCGCCGGCGCCGCCGCGCCACCTCGGCCGGGTCGGCATCGGCCAGATGCGCGATCAGCTCGTCGGCTCCGGCGCGCGCGGCGTCCGGATCGTCGAGGGCGGCCGCGACCGTGACGAACCGCTCCCGCGTGCGTTCCCGCAACTCCTGGGTCGCCGCCCGGCTGAAGGTCACCAGCAGCAGCTGCGAGATGTCGACCAGCCCCTCGGCGACGAACCGCACCGCCAGCCCGACGATGGCGTAGGTCTTCCCGGTCCCCGCGCTCGCCTCGAGAACGGTTGTCCCCGTGGGCAAGTCACCGCACAGGTCGAATTGGCCGAACGGTGCGGAGCCACCTGGGCGGACGCCCCTCGAACGCAGAGCGCCCTTACGCCCGGGATCAGAGGATGCACCGTCTCTGCGGTTGGACGACGCGTGGCCGGGCGCCGGTTCGGATTCCACGCCGGCGAAGCGCGCGGCCACACGTCCGTCCGCATGTCGCGCCTCATCCGCCTGCTGCGCAGGACTGTGATTCTTCGCCCCGTCGCCGGACTGCACCTCCTCCACGGCGAAAAGCTCGCCGGCGTCGACTGTTTCGTTCGTGGTACGAGTGTGTCGGCGGGTGGTGGTGTGCGCCGCCGCTTCCGGGGTGCGCAGATCGGTGACGGGGAACAGTTCCTCGGTCATGGCTGCCCCTGGGATTCGTTGGCCAGCAGCGGATTCCACAGTCGCCGGGCCACCGAGCCGAATGTGGTGGTTTCGCCGTACCGGTCCGGTTCGGGCAGCGGGGTTTCCAGTTGCTCGAAGGTCGGTTCGGGTCCCCGGATGTAGGTGAGGTAGCGGTCGGTGTGGTCGCCGAACGGGCGCGGCCCCTTCGGTCCGCCGTAGAACTCCTCCTCCGCGGCGGCACGGGCGGAGTCGAGATCGGCTCCGCGGCAGCGGCGTTCGGCATAGACCGCCGATGCCGACGGCGCGAACGACAGCGGTTCGGCCAGGCCCTCCTCGCGCAGATCGGCTAGTTCGCGCAGCAGGTCAGCCGCGAGCGCGGGGGCCGGTGCGGTCAGCGACGAACGCCAGGCCGGGCGGCCGAATTTACCGCGCCCGATGCTCACGGCCTGCCAGCTCTGGTGGCGTTCGGTGGCGGCCAGCGCCAGCAGCCGCACCCACGCCGCCATCCGATGTTTGGGCGCGAGGCGGGAATAGGTGGCGCGCACGACCGCGTCGTCGTGCACATCGGCGACCGTCCCGGTCAGCCGCCGCCCCGATCCCAGATCCACCGCGATATCGATGGTGCGCGCCGGCGCCTGCTGCAGTGGCGCGGCGACCTGCACCAGCCGGTCGACCGTGGATTCCACCTCGGCCAGCACCGCCGCGCCGAGGCCGAAGGGCGGCAGGGTTCCGCGCCGCCATTCCGCGGCGCGCAGGGCAGCCGGGTCCGCGCCGGTGAGACGGGCCGCCAGCATGCGCTCGCCGATATTCCAGGTGGCCAGCCCGGTCAGTTCGATGGGCAGGCGTTCATCGATGTCCTCGTCCTCCTCCGGCACCCGGATGCCCAGGCGCTGCCACAGGAAGGCCCGGATCGGATGTTCGGCGAACGAGACCAGTTCCGCCAGTTCGACATCCGTGCGCGCCACGGCGGGCAGCGGGCCGGGCAGCCACGGCGGACTCGGTTGCGCTGGGCGCGCCGCCGCGCGGGCGGCGGCCAGCGCGAGAGTGTCGAAACCGAACGGGTCGCGCGCGTCGAAGTTGCTGCCGTCGTAGGCCTGCAGCGGATGACGGCGCACCACGTCGCCGGTGCCGCGGTGAGCGCGCACCACATCGATCAGTTCCGCGAGCGGCGTGACCGGCGGCCGGGGCGTTCCGGTCACCGGATCGGCGCCGGTGTAGAGCACGACGAGACGGTCTTCGGCGGCGAGGACGGCATCGAGTAACAGTCCGCGGTCCTCGCTGCGCGAATCGCGTTCGCCGACAAGCGGTTCCCGCGCGGTGACGTCGTCGCCGTCGATGCCGCCGGTGCGCGGGAACACCTCGTCGTCGAGCCCGAGCAGCACCACCACCCGGTGCGGGACCGACCGCATCGGCGCCAGGCCGCACACGGTGAGCTCGCCGGTGCGGTAGTTCGAGCGCGGAGCCCGGGCCCGCGACCGCGCCCGCAGGGCCGCGATCACATCGGGCAACCGCAATTCGGCCGCGTCCGCGTGTTCGAAGGCGGCGGCGAGTTCGCGCCGCGCCTGCACGCCCTGCCAGGCCGCGGCGGCCGGAAGATCGGTGAGCAGATCGAGCGCGCGGTGCAGGATCTGCAACCACTGCCGCGCGGGTCGCGGTGTGCCGGCGGGTTCGGCCGGGGTGGGTCCGCTCAGATCGCGCACACAGACAGCGAGCCGGTCGACGAATTCGGCGAACCGCCCCGCCAGGTCCACATCGCCGGAGTCGACGTCCTCCAGCGGCAATGCCAGATCCAGCCAGTCCTCGCCCGATTCCCCGGCGGCGACGCCGAGCAGAATCCGGTCGACGGCCGCATTGAGGGTGTTCTGACCGAATTCGGCGAGGCCGAAGGCCTGCCGCTGCCGTTGCCCGATCCCCCAGCGGGCGCCGGTTTCGGCGGCCCATTCGCGCAGCCGCTCGATATCGTCGTCGTCGAATCCGCAGCGGTATCGGACGGGTTCGGTCGCGGCGAGGTCGAGCACCTGGGTGACACCGACGCGTCCCTCGGCCAGAGCGAGCAGATCCTCCAGCACCGCGAGCACCGAATTCGCCGCGCCCGCACTGCGCTCGGCGGGCCGCACCCGCAATCCGTGCGCGGGATTCGCGTCGGGATCGTCGAGAGCGGCGGGCCCCTGGCCGAAGGCGGCCCGCACCAGCGGCGCATAGCCGTCGGGATCGGGGCACAGCACGATCACGTCGCGCGGTTCGAGGGTGGCATCGCGCTGGAAGAGCCCGAGCAGGACGTCACGCAACACCTCCACCTGCCGGGCCGGGCCGTGGCAGGCGTGGATCTGCACGCTGTCGTCACCTGTGCGCGTCACCGGCACCGGCGGCCAGCGGTCCGCTCGGACGGCGTCCTGCAGCTCGGAAAGCACTGTGCCCGAACGATTCCCGGCATCGATCCGATCGGGCTCGGGCGCATGATGCCGATCGGCGAAGTCGACGGTCGCCAGCCGGTTCTGGACTTCCCGCACGTCGCGGCCCAGCGCTCCCAGCAGCGGATGCCGGGCGATCGGTTCGGCGGCCACGCGCCGGGGAGCGGCGGGACGGGTTCGCACGATCGTCGCCGCACCCGCGGGCCCCGCACCCCCCTCCGCGATCGCGGCGGGTCCGGCCGGACGGGCGAGCTCGGCGCCCTCGGGGTCGGACGCACGCAACCGCTCCCACAGCGCCGGGCTGGGATGGGCGAGCCAGATGTGCACATTCCGGTGTTCGGCCACCGCCTCCAGCACCGCGAGTTGCGCGGCCGGAATCCGGGGCAGCGCGAAGATCGAAAGCCGCTGCGGCAGATCGATACTCGCGGGATCGGTGCGCAACCGGCGGCAGACGGTGTCGAGCCGCTGTGCCGGCGCGGGGACGCCGATCGCCTCGCGCACCCGCCGCCACAGGCGCGGCTGCCACAGTAGGTCCTCCGGCAGGCCGGCGCCGCGGCCGTCGGTATCGGCGCCGTTGCCCCAGTCGGTGATCAGGGTCGGGCGGGTCGTGCCGTAGGTGTCGAACAGGGTCGCGATATGGGTCGCGGTGCCCAGCCGCCGGCCCGCCCGGTACGCCTCGGCCGGGCCGGCGCCCACGCCCAGATGCCGGGCCAGGACCGCCGCCCAGGGCTCGCCGATCGCGGCGTCCATCGCCGCCAGCACCGGCCACACCAGCCGGTCGGGTGCCCACGGGTCGGCGTCGGCGGCGATATCGGAGGCCGCGGCCGAGATGTCGGCGACCAGCGCCGCCGGGCTCGGATAGTCGATGTTGGCGGCCACGCCGTCGCCCGCCCCCGCACCCAGCGTCACCGCGAGCCGCTGGTTGAGCCAGCGTTGCACACCATGCGCGCCGACCGCGACGACCTCGGCGGCGAAGGGGTCCGGCAGCGGGTTCGACAACATCGCGGCGAGCGCGTCGGCCAGCGTGCGCGCCGACTCGGCCCGATGGATGTGCAGCACCTGCGCACCGCCTCTCTGTCCCTCGCGCGCGATCCGTTGTCGCGGTGATGCGGCGCGCCCGATCCTACAAACCCGGCCACCGCCCCCGGCGGCACCGACCCGTCTCGGTGCGCCGCGCCCGGCGAACGCCGTGGCGCGAGCCCTCCGCAACCGACCGGGCAACGCCCGTTACCACCGATTTGCCGCCCTTCGCAGCATCCCACCAAACATTCGGCAACACAATCGAATCCGGCCATCATGACCATTCGGCTATTGCGAACGCAATTCGCCACCGCGTGTCACCCGCACACCGGGTCCGTCGTGTGCCACAGTGCTCTGCGGGGAGGTTTCGGGAGAAGCGGTATCGAAAGGCTGGTCGATTCATGTCTGCGACGTTGGTCCCCCTCGTACCCAGATCCGGGTTCACGGTACGGCGATCGGGCGAGACGTGGGAACTGATCAACTCCCGGCACTACGGCCGCGGCGTGGTGCTGCACAGCTGGGCCCGCGACCGGCATTCCGAGGCCTTCGAGCACTGCTACCGGCTCAACGGCCGCAGCGTCGAGGAATTGCTCGCGGCATTCCGCTGACCTGCGCCGTTGCGCTCGACATGGCCGAAATGCGCTGGCCTGCAACGATCTCCGTGTAGCTACCACATCCGCAGGTCGAGCTCAAGACGTGCGTGATCGGCGGATTTGTGGCTATTGTGGCTCACCGTGCGTTATCCCCGGACCGCGTCCCGCGGCATTCGAACCACCCGCCTGGCCGCCGGTGCCTGCGTCGTCGCCGCCGCGCTGATCGCGGGCACCCCCGTACTGGATCCCGCTCCGGCCACCGCCGTCCCGCTGCGTATGCAGGGCTGCCGCGACGGCTTCGACTGCGATATGAGCAGCCGGATCGCGGCGGTCGACAACTACCTGGCCTCCCGGCCCGGTGTCACCGGCTACGTGGTGCGCGACCGGGTCACCGGCGGCACCTATGCCAACGGCAATGCCGACACCCTGTTCTGGACCGCGTCCACGATCAAGCTGGCCATCGCCGAGGATCTGCTCAACCGGGCACGCGTCGGCGCCATCACGCTGACGCCCGAGGACCGCACCCAGATGGAGTCCATGCTGGCGACCTCCAACGACGCCGCGGCGGACTTCCTGTGGAACAAGTACGCGGGCCCGGACCGGCAGGCTTTCAACAACGCCTTCCGGGCCAACGGGATGACCGGCCTGGTTCCGCGCCCGACCAACGGCAACGGACATCTGTTCCCGGACTGGGGTTTTCAGCAGTGCGCGCCGGCCGATCTGGACCGGCTGATGAACAACGTGCTCGACCACATGCACCCGGACGACCGCGGCTACCTGCTCGACCGGATGCGCAAGGTCGACACCAATCAGCACTGGGGCGTGTGGGGCGCGGGCGATGCCCTGCACCCCGGCCTGAAGAACGGCTGGTCCGACGAGAACGGCGGCTGGGTGGTCAACTCGGTCGGGTTCGCCGGGCCCGGTGAGCGCTACACCCTCGCGGTGATGAATTCCCTCGGCGACCAGGGCGGCTACACCGACGGCGAGGAGACCACCACGCATGTCGCGCAGCTGCTGTTCGCCGGACGGTGAGCAGCGCGGTTCCCGCCGCGACAGCGCGCTGATCGGTTCCGACGCGGCAGCGCGCCGATCGGTTACAGCCGCGACAGCCGCATCGGCGCCCCGTCGCGCGGGAACGGGATGGTGTTGAAGCCCCACGGCATCAGATAGTCGTCGGGAATGTGCCAGCGGTAGGCACGCACCATCGCCGCGATGACGACCTTCACCTCGAGGGTGCCGAAATGCATGCCGATGCATTTGTGCGCCCCCGCGCCGAACGGCATCCACGCCAGCCGGTGCGATTTGTCCTCGCGCCGGTCCTCGGCGAACCGTTCCGGATCGAAACGTGCCGGCTGCGACCACAATTCGGGGAGCAGGTGGTTGACCCCGTAGGCGACGTCGACGTGGGTGCCGGCCGGAATGTAGTGACCGGCCACCTCGGTGTCGCGCACGGCGCGGCGCACCAGGCCCGGAACCGGCGGCACCAGCCGCAGGCTCTCCTTGATCACCAGGTCCAGATCGCACAGGCGGTCCAGGTCGGCGATCGTCGGCGGCGCACCGTCGAGTTCGTCGAACAGCGTCTGCGCCTCGGCGCGCACTCGCTGCTGCCAGTCCGGGTGGCGGCCCAGGTAGTAGGCGACCGAGGTCGCGGTGGTGGTGGTCGTGTCGTGGGCGGCCATGATCAGGAAGATCATGTGGTTGACCACGTCGGCGTCGGAGAAGGTCGCCCCGTCCTCGGCGCGGGCGTGACACAGCGCGGAGAAGAAGTCCGCACCCTCTTCGCTGCGCTTCTGCGGCACCATCGCGGTGAAGTACTCCTCGAGCGTCTTGCGCCCGCGCAGGCCGGCGCGCCACGCACCGCCGGGCACCGGATAGCGCACCAGCGCCAGCGGCGCGTGGGTGCAATCGAGGAAGGCCTGCCCGAGCCGGTGGCGTTGCGGTCCGGCGTCGACCCCCATGAAGGTTCCGGTGGCGATCTCGAGAGTGAGATCTTTCACCGTCGGATACAGCCGCAGGGTGCGCGCACCGGCCGGGTTCCAGCGTTCGACCGCGGCCTGGACCACCGGGCTCAATTGCGCCAGATGCGATTCCAGCCGTTCGCGGGTGAACGCCTGCTGCATGATGCGCCGGTGGAACATGTGCTCGGAGAATTCCAGCAGCAGCAGTCCGCGGCGGAAGAACGAGCCGATCAGGAAGTCCCAGCCCTGCCCGAAATCGTTGCGGCGCTTGCCGAGTACCTCGTCGACGGCCTCCGGACCGGCGATCAGGACGCGGTCGACGCCGAAGGATTTGTTGTAGCTCACCGGGCCGTAGCGGCGGTATCGGTCGTACATCTCGGCCGGGCCCCAGCGCAGATACTGCAGCGAGCGGCCCAGTACCGGCAGTCCGGCGTCACCGCGCACGGCCGCCGCCGCACTGGCTCGCGGCGGTGTCGCCAGCACCTGCTCCCGGGCCGGTAATCGGTGCAGTAGCCGGTCGATCGGATGACTGTCCGGAATTTCGATGAAGCCGATGTTCTCCCGTTCGGCTTCGGAGGGACGCGGGTCGACGCTGACCATGACTGATGCCTCCCGAACACAGCAGCCGCGCCACGCCGCCCGGCCGCAAGAAAAGTACATCTCGTACATTAGAGGTAGGATCGCGCTGTGACAAGGGACACAGAAATTCGGCGTCCGGGTCGGCCGCCCGGGCCGCCCCGGGATCCGGACCGCCGGCGCGCGGAAATCCTCGACGCGGCCGAGCGGGTGGTGGCCGGCTCCGGAGCTCGGATGACGATCGCGCAGGTCGCCGCGGAGGCCGGATACGCGCGCACCGCGGTATACGCGGTGTTCCCGGATCTGTCGGCGCTGATCGACGCCCTTGCCGAGCGGCATATGAACGCCATCATCGCCGCCGCCGACGATCTGCTGGCCCAGCCGCTGCCCGCCCGGCAACTACTGCGCGCGGTGGTGACCCTGATCTGCGATTTCGTCGACGCCAACCCCAATCTGCACCACGTCATGATGCAGCGGCTGGAGCGCGGCGACGCCGAGCACCGGCCGTTCTTCACCCGCGTATCCGACTGGGCGACATCGATTTTCGACATCATCCTGCGCCGCCTCGACGCCGACCCGGCGCTGGCGCGGATCTGGGCGACCGCCACCGTCGGCGCCATTCTGATGTCGGCCGAGGCCTGGATGCAGCAGCCGACGCGCTCGCGCGCAGAATTCGTCGACCAGCTCGCGGCCTTTCTGTGGCCGACCGTGGAGAGCATCGGCGGCGACCGCCTCGTCGGGCCGCTGGCGGCCGCCGCGGAGCCGGTGCCGAAGTGATCGCATACCCGCCCTCCGGGGGCCGAAACGAGGGCTCGGGGTGCGGACGCGCCGACATTCGGTGCTCGTCGTGACTGCCTCCGGGCAGCCGACTACCGTTGAGCCTGTCGTAGACCGAACGTCCGGCGAGGAGCGCTGATGGGAACCGAAACTGTCGAGAACCGACGCCACCGCGTGGTGGTGATCGGATCCGGCTTCGGCGGCTTGTTCGCGTGCAAACATCTCGAGCACGACAACGTCGATGTCGTACTGATCTCCAAGACCTCCACGCACCTGTTCCAACCGCTGCTCTACCAGGTCGCCACCGGCATCCTGTCCACCGGCGAGATCGCTCCCGCCACCCGAATCGTGCTGCGCAAGCACCACAACACGCGGGTGATCCTGGGCGAGGTCCACGATATCGACCTGGTGAACAAGACCGTGACGTCGAAACTGCTCAACCAGGACACCGTCACCTCCTTCGACAGCCTGATCGTCGCGACCGGCGCTCAGCAGTCGTATTTCGGCAACGATCGGTTCGCCACCTACGCGCCGGGGATGAAGACCATCGACGACGCGCTGGAACTGCGCGCCCGCATCCTCGGCTCGTTCGAGGAGGCCGAACTGGCCAAGACCCAGGAGGAACGCGACCGGTTCCTGACGTTCGTCGTGGTCGGGGCAGGCCCCACCGGCGTCGAACTGGCCGGCCAGATCGCCGAACTCGCCGACCGCACTCTGGTCGGCACCTTCCGCAACATCGATCCGCGCGACGCCCGCGTACTGCTGGTCGAAGGCGCCGGCGCGGTGCTCGCGCCGATGGGCCCCAAGCTCGGCGGCAAGGCCCAGCGCCGCCTAGAGAAAATGGGCGTGGAGATCCAGCTCAACGCGATGGTCACCGATGTCGACGCTCGTGGTGTGACGGTCAAGGACAAGGACGGCACCGAGCGGCGCATCGAATCGGCGTGCAAGGTGTGGTCGGCCGGCGTGCAGGCCAGCGAACTGGGCAAGATGCTGGCCGAACGGTCCAAGGGCACCGAAACCGACCGGGCCGGGCGGGTCGTGGTCGAACCGGATCTGACGATCAAGGGCTATCCGAACGTCTTCGTCGTCGGCGACCTGATGGCGGTGCCCGGTGTGCCCGGTCAGGCGCAGGGCGCCATTCAGGGCGCCACCTACGCCGCCAAGCAGATCAAGGCCGAGGTCGCCGGGAAGCAGACCCCCGAGCAGCGCAAGCCGTTCAAGTACTTCAACAAGGGCAGTATGGCGACGGTCTCGCGGTTCAACGCCGTCTGCCAGATCGGCAAGCTGGAGTTCTCCGGCTTCTTCGCATGGCTCATCTGGCTGGTGCTGCACCTGTACTACCTGATCGGCTACCGGAGCCGGACCGTCACGGTGTTCCAGTGGTTCGTCGCCTTCCTCGGCCGCAACCGCGGGCAGATGGCGGCCACCGAACAGTGGGTCTTCGCCCGGCTCGCGCTCGAGGCCATGAACGGCAACGAGACCGACGCCCGGGAGGTGGAGGCCGAGGTCGGCAATACGACGCCTCCCGCCGCACCGGGCGAACCGCCGGCGAAGTCGGCGGCCCCGACTCCGGACGGCGAAAAAGCCTCGGGCACAAGCGGATCCGCCAGTCCGAGCGAGTCCACTGCCACGAGCGAGTCGACTGCTTCCGGCTCGTCGCAGCCGAAGGCGGGCTGACGACTCGGCCTGTTCACCACAGCACTACCGAGGGCCGCAAGCCGATGCGCTTGCGGCCCTTGTGTATTCACGCCAGCCGCAGAGCACGCTCGACTGCCCTGCCCGAGGGCCGAGCCCGACGTCGCCGCTCACCCCGCTGCGGCGGCTCGACGGCGAAGGTTCGCGGGGGTTTCGGACAGCCGCGCACCCGTCCATGTCGAGAGCGAACCCCCGGCGGCCAGCGGCAGCACCGCTGCGGCCATACCGATGGTCGAGGCGGCGCTGTCGTCGGGGTAGCGCAGCTCGCTGGACAGTGCGCGGGGGGACGACAGCAGGTCGTCGGCGGCGGTGCCGGCACCGAGTTCGAGGCGATGGCGCAGCAACGGCAGGGCAGACGTGTCGGCGACGAGGTCGCCACGCCAGCGGCCGTGATCCTCGCCGGTGCGGCCGATCTGCACGCGTTCGCGGAGGCGGATCCGGGCATCGGCGGCCAGCCGAACGGTGGTGACCGCACGATGGTCGGCTCCCCCGGCGACGACCGTCGGTTCCGGATCGAAGTCCAGTTCACCGCCCGCGCCGATGTCGAAGGTCCATGATGCCGTCGATATCGGAGTCGTGCGGCCGGGGAGCACGATCGTGGCGGCCACGGAGCGGACCGTCAGGCGTGCACCGGGCTCGACCACGATGTGGATGTCGAGTTCGTCCCCGCCGAGCGGCGTGGCCGCGGCACCGATCAGATGCACCGTATCCGGCCCGGTCGAGCGGACCGCCAGCGCGCCGGTGGCCGAGGTCTGCGGCCGGGCCCCGGCGCGGGCGACGATGCGAATCTCAGTGCGCAACAGCGCTTTCCCCAGCGGCATCGGTGGCCGCCGCCGCGCGCAGCTGATCGCGCACCCATGCGAGCACCGGTGTCGCGGCCGGATCCTCGGTCAGCGAACTGAAGACGAACGGGCGACCCGCGCGCACCGCCGCGGAATCGCGCCGCATCACCTCGAGATCGGCGCCGACCATCGGCGCCAGGTCGGTCTTGTTGATCACCAGCAGATCCGAAAACGTCACGCCCGGACCACCTTTGCGCGGCACCTTGTCGCCGCCGGCCACGTCGACGACGAAGATCTGCACATCGATCAGGCCCGCGGAGAAGGTGGCGGTGAGGTTGTCGCCGCCGGATTCGACCAGAATCAGATCCAGCGGCGGATTCGCCTCGATCAGATCGTCGATGGCGTCGAGGTTGGCGGTGATGTCGTCGCGAATCGCGGTGTGCGGACAACCACCGGTCTGCACCGCGCTGATGCGTTCGTCGGGCAGAACCGCGTGCCGGCGCAGGAAGTCGGCGTCCTCGGTGGTGTAGATGTCGTTGGTCAGCACCGCCAGCGACAGTTCCGCGCGCAACTGCCGGCACAGCGCCGCGACCAGCGCCGTCTTCCCGGATCCGACCGGCCCGCCGATCCCGATGCGCACCG
The DNA here is from genome assembly GCF_000720265.1 of Nocardia sp. NRRL WC-3656. Classification (NCBI taxonomy): domain Bacteria; kingdom Bacillati; phylum Actinomycetota; class Actinomycetes; order Mycobacteriales; family Nocardiaceae; genus Nocardia; species Nocardia sp. NRRL WC-3656. The sequence goes on from NZ_JOJF01000025.1 coordinate 30,605, forward strand.
GCTCCCCCGGCGTCCGCACCCGCCTGGGGCGGTCATGAGCATGATCGTGCGGTTCGCCATCGATCAGATGCGGCGGCATGAGCTCTCCTTCGGGCCTCGATTCTCGACGATCATCGTGGCCGATTCATGTGAACCCGGTGTTACTGCGCCCGACATGCTCACGGGTGCGCCGACATCCCGGCCACACCCACGGCGACGCCCCCGGCCTAGCTCCGCAACTCGGCCGACTCGTCGGCACCGGCGGGCTGTATGGACCGCAGCGCCGCCATCCATATCACGGTGAGCTCGTCGACGAGTTCCTCACCGGTCAGCACCAGCCGCTCGGACAGCACCGCCTCTATCACGTCGAACGCGCCGCCGAGCAGGAACAGGGCCAGTGCGTGCGTGGACGGTTGTGACGACCTCGGCAGTGGCAGGGTATCGGTGATGATCTGGGCGAATTCGACCAGCAGCGTATGTCGTCGATCGCGCAGCGGGCCGTGTCCGGCCGCGCAGATCAGGATCGCGGTGGCCTTGCGCCGATCCTCGGCCACGACACCGTAACCGGCGGCGATCGCGCCCCGCACCCGTTGTTCGATGCTCTCCCCCGCTGCCACGGCCGCCACGCCGCGCGCCACGATCTCCTCCGCGACCGTGTCCACGACCGCGCACAGCAGCGCATCGAGATCGGTGAAGCTTTCGTAGAAGTAGCGCGGGGTCAATTGGGCACGGCTGCATACGGATCGGACGCTGATCCCGGCCAGCCCATCCTCGTGCAGGCAGTCCAAGCCGGTCTCGATCAGCACTTGACGCCGCTGTTCACGCCGGACATGCCCGGGAACGCCCCGGTAGGTACCTGCCACAATCGCCTCCACATATTGACAACGACAACGACCGTTATCAGACTACCCGGTGACACGGGCCACAACACACCTGGGAGACGACGATGACTCTGCTGATGCACGACCGCGCCGGCGTGCCCGGCATGCCGGGCGATTCCGGACTGCCGCTGATCGGATACACCTTGCAGCTGGCACAGGGCACGATCCTGACCGGCGAAAGCCGCTACCGGCGGCACGGTCCGGTGTCGTGGTCGCGCGCCCTCGGCATGACATCGGTGCAGGCGATGGGCCCCGACGCCTGCGGCGAGGTGCTGCGAAACCGGGACCAGGCGTATGCGAACGGTCCCGGCTGGTCGACGTTGATCGGCCCGTTCTTCCACGGCGGTCTGATGCTCATGGATTTCGACGAGCATCATCGCCACCGCCGCATCATGCAGTCGGCGTTCACACCCCAGCGCCTGGCGGGCTATCTCGGTCCGATGAACGAGACCATCGCGGCGGGCCTGCGGCGCTGGCCCAGCTCCGGCACCCTGCGCTTCCATCCGCTGATCAAGCAGCTCACCCTCGACGTTGCGACCCGCACGTTCACGGGGACGCCGCTGGGTCCCGAGACCGACCGGGTCAATACCGCGTTCACCGATACCGTCGCCGCCACCACCGCGGCGCTCCGGCTTCCCGTGCCCGGAACACGCTGGTCACGAGGATTGAGCGGGCGGCGGGTGCTGGAGCGGTATCTGGCCCCGAGGCTGGCGGACAAACGCGCCGGCGACGGTAGCGATCTGTTCAGCGCGTTGTGTCATGCGGTCGGCCCGGACGGGGAGCGGTTCACCGACAGCGAGATCGTCGACCACATGGTCTTCCTGCTGATGGCCGCGCACGACACCGCGACGGCGACAATGACCACGATGGCCTACTACCTGGCTCGCCATCCGGAGTGGCAGGAGCGGTGCCGGGAGGAGTCGCGCGCCCTCGGGGTGGACGCGATCGACTACGCGGATCTGGACCGGCTGGAATCCCTCGACCTGGTGATGAAGGAGGCGATGCGCATCGTCACCCCCGTACCCACCGTGATCCGCAAGACCGTGCGGGAGACCGAATTGCTGGGCTACCGCATTCCCGCCGACACCCTGGTCGGAGTCATGCTCTGGCATCTGCACCACATGCCGGAACTGTGGCCCGAGCCCGACCGGTTCGATCCGGAGCGGTTCGCCGAACCGCGGCGCGAAGACAAATCACATCGCTACGCCTATCTGCCGTTCGGGCACGGAGTGCACAAATGCATCGGCATGTACTTCGGCGGGATGGAGGTCAAGGCAGCGATGCATCAACTGCTGCTCCGGCAACGATGGAGCGTCGATCCGGACTACCGCATGCCCGTACTGCTGCGTCCGCTGCCGAAACCCGGTGACGGCCTGCCCATCCGGGTGTCTCCCGCCTGATCGTCTTCGGCGGGCCGGTCGCGGCCACCGCGTGGGCTAGGACGCGAACAGCGGCATCTCGCGGTCGAGGTGGCGCTGAGCGAGCACGTCGCCGAGCGGGTCGGAGAGGGCGGCCGGGCCGATCGTGGCCGCCTGCGCGGTCTCGTCGCACAGTGCGGCCAGCTCCAGCGTGATCGCCGCGACGGCCGCCGGATCGAGTGCGAGCAGCCGTTGCGCCGCGGTGGCGGCTCCGGTCATCGTCGTATAGACCACGACCCCGGCGATCTCCACCGGTCGCACCGCCGCGGCCTGCCCCACCACGCCGAAGACCGTCGACAGATGCGGCCGCGCGCCCGAGCTCGACCAATCATGGTGCGGCCATACCTGTTTCGCGAGCCGAAGCAGTCCGCGCCCCTGCGCCCGCGAGGCCGTGCGCGCCGCCGGCGCCGGGGTGCGGGCGTCGGCTTCCGCCTCGGCCGCCGAGGGAGTCAGGGTTCCCGCACAGACGGCCGCCGACAGCGAGGCCGAGACCAGGCCCGTCGTGCGGATCCGCCGGCGCAGATAGGCCGCCACCGTGTCGAGGTCGCGCACGAGCCCGGAGGCGACCGCCTCCTCGACACCGCCGGAATGCACATGCCCGCCGATGGGCAGCCGCGAATCGGCGAGCGACATCACCATCGCGAGACTCATGGGCATCTCCTGCGGCCGGGCACGATCTCCGATCCTAGAACCGCGCGGTCAGCCGGCCGCCGCGAAGTCCGCGGCGGCGCTCACCGCGGCCCACTTCTCGGTTTCGTCGGCCCGGGCCTGCCCGGCCGCCCGCGCCGCGGCCAAGGCGTCGCTGCCCAGCAGCAGGCGGCGAGGTGGCTCCTCGGAATCGGCCACCTCGACGATGACGCGGGCGGCGCGCGCGGGGTCGCCCGGCTGGGATCCGTCGTTGTCGCGGCGGAAGCGGTGGACGGCGCCCACCGTCGCCTCGTAGTCGGCACCCACCGGATGGATGGTCATCGAGGCTCCCTGCCAGTCGGTGCGGAAGGCGCCCGGCTCGACGATCACGACCCGCACCCCGAACGGGGCGACCTCGCTCGCGAGCACTTCGGAGAATCCCTCGACCGCGAATTTCGCCGTCTGATACGCACCCAGCCCGGGCGAACCACCGACTCGGCCGCCGATCGAGGAGATCTGGACGAAGGTTCCCGACCGCTGGGTCCGCAGCACCGGTAGCGCCGCGCGGGTGACGTGCACGACGCCGAACAGGTTGGTCTCGACCTGCGCCCGGAAATCGTCGGCGGCCATCTCCTCGATCGGTGCGCTGTCGGCGTATCCGGCGTTGTTGACCACGACGTCGAGCGAACCGAAGGTCTCCACGGCCGCGCGTACGGCCGCCTCCGCCGCCTCCGGGTCGGTGACGTCCAGCGGCACCGGCAGGATGTGCGAGCCGTAGCGCAGCACCACATCGTCGAGCTGTTCGGGGCGTCGCGCACCGGCGACGACCCGGTGCCCGGCGGCCAGGGCGGCCTCGGTCAGCTCCCGTCCCAGGCCCCGCGACGCACCGGTGATCAGCCATGTTCCGGCCATAGTCGTTCCTCCGTCCCTCGTCCGGTCGCCCTCGAAGCGACCCGACTTTCTTCAACTGCTACATCAATGTAGCACTTACTTCTGTTTCGGCTACTGCATTGAAGCGATTATTCTGTTATCTGCTGCTCGCATGGGTACATTGAAGCCGTGAGAGCTGACGCCGCCCGCAATATCGAACTGGTGCTGACCACCGGAGCCCGGCTGCTCGCCGACGATCCGTCGGCGAGCCTGTCGGCCATCGCCGCTGCCGCCGGCGTCGACAGGCGCACCGTCTACCGCCGCTTCGCCTCCCGCGACGACCTCCTCGCGGCCGTCTATCAGGCTCGATACGACGCGGTCGAGGAAGCCATCGCGAGCGCCCGGCTCCGGGAGGCGCCGGTGGCGGTCGCCCTGCACCGGTACGTCGAGGCGATCATCGGCGTCAACCGCCGCTGGCCGGTACAGACGGCGAGACTGGTGGCCGACGAGACCATTCGCGGTCGGCGCGAACCGCTGATCGCCGAGGTCGACGTCTTTCTGCGCCGAGCCACCGACGAAGGCCTGCTCCGGCCCGGCCTCCCCGCGGGCTGGGTGTCGACGCTGCTGGCACAGCTGATGGTCGACGCCGCCAAGAACCTCCCCCAGTTCGATCCCGCTCGCGCGGCCGACATCGTGGTCGACACACTCCTGCACGGCGTGGGCTCCGGACCGGACAGTTCCGCGCGTGCTTGACCTCAACATTGGTCGAGGTTGCAGGCTGGGCTCATGAAAGCGATACGCCTGCACGAATTCGGCCCGGCCGAGAACCTGCGCTATGAGACCGTCCCCGATCCGCGGCCGGCGGCCGGGCAGGTTCGAATCGTCGTGGCCGCGGCGGGAATTCACCTGGTCGACACGCATCTGCGCCGGGGCCTGCCGGGCCCGTACCCGGTGCCGCCGTTGCCGACGATCCCCGGCCGGGAGGTCGCGGGCGTCGTCGATTCGGTGGGCTCAGGTGTCGACGCGGATCTGCTGGGCACTCGGGTCGTCACCCACCTGGGCGCGGCGCCGGGCGGTTATGCCGAACTGGCGGTCGCGGATGCCCAACGGCTGCACCGGATTCCGGACGCACTGGATCCGGGCGCGGCGGTGGCGATGATCGGCACGGGGCGAACCACCCTGGGTATTCTGGGATTCGCCGAGCTCGAGCCGGGACAGCTCGCGGTGGTGCCGGCCGCGGCGGGCGGGATCGGCACGCTGCTCGTGCAATATCTGCGCGGCGCCGGGCTCACCGTCGTCGGACTGGCCGGTGGTCCGGCCAAGGTCGCCACGGTGGCGGCCAACGGCGCCGAGCTCGCCCTCGACTACACCGACCCGAGCTGGCCCGACGCGGTGCGCGCACGCTTCGGCGAACGGCCCGCGCACTGGATCTTCGACGGCGTCGGCGGCGCAGCGGGCCGCGCGGCGGTCGAACTGCTCGCGCCCGGCGGCGCCCATCTCGTCTTCGGCTGGAGCGATAGCGCGCTGGAATTCGACCCCGATGAACTCGCCGCCCGCGGTATCACCTCACGGTCGGTTCTGGGCCCGGACATGCTCGCACGCGGCGGCGGAATCGCGGCCCTGGAGACGCGCGCGCTGGCCGCGGCCGGATCCGGGCGGCTGCGCCCGGCGGTGCACCGTTTCGCCCTCGGCGACGCCGCGGCCGCACACCGGGCCCTCGAGGACCGCGCGACCGGCGGCAAGGTCGTCCTCGAGCCGTGAGCAGTTGATAGCTGATCGATTGCTGACGTAACCGATTCGTAGCCCCTCACCTCGGTCGCGGACCCTACGCTGGAATCGCGTCTCGTTCTCACGGCCCGCGACCGAGGCCGGCGGGCGCACGCGGAGGAGGTTCGTCCATGCCTGTGTGCACAACGCGTGACGAGGTCGACATCTACTACAAGGACTGGGGTTCGGGCCGCCCCGTGGTCTTCATCCACGGCTGGCCGCTCAACGCCGACGCCTGGGACGATCAGTTGAAACACGTGGCGGACAACGGCTTTCGCGGTATCGCACACGACCGCCGCGGTCACGGACGCTCGGCACAGCCGTGGGGCGGATACGACTTCGACACCTTCGCCGACGATCTGAACGATCTGCTCACCCGGCTCGACCTGCGCGATGTCACGCTGGTGGCGCATTCCATGGGCGGTGGCGAACTGGCTCGCTACATCGGCCGCCACGGCACCGGGCGGGTGCGCTCTGCGGTGTTGCTGTCGGCTATCCCGCCGCTGATGGTGCGCACCGAGGGCAACCCGGAAGGCGTGCCCGACGAGGTGTTCGATCAGATCAAGAAGGGCATTCTGACCGAACGCTCGCAGTTCTGGCGCGACACCTCCGAGGGCTTCTTCGGCGCCAACCGGCCGGGCACCAAGGCCACCCAGGGCAATCGCGACGCGTTCTGGTTCATGGCGATGCACGAGTCGATCGAGGCCGGGGTGCGCTGTGTCGACGCCTTCGGATACACCGACTTCACCGCCGACCTGGAGAAGTTCGACGTGCCGACACTCATCGTGCACGGCGACGACGATCAGATCGTGCCGATCGACGCGACGGCCCGCAAGGCGGCGAAGATCATCCCGAACGCCACGCTCACCGTCTACGAGGGCGGTTCGCACGGTATCGCGCTGGTCCCCGGCGACAAGGAACGTTTCAACGCCGATCTGCTGGCGTTCCTGCAGAGCTGACGCAATCCCGAGTGCTCGCGCAACTCCGGTTGTCGCGCAAGGCCATCGGCCACTGTCCACGCACGCGGTTCAGGTGAATCGGATGCTGCGGGCCATCAGCCGCTGCATCGGGCCGCGGGTCAGATCCGTCCACGCCTGCAGGGGACCGCTCCACCACGGTGAGATCTCCACCGGTTTCGCGACGACGGCATGACACACCAGATCGGCGGCCTCCTCGGCGGTCAGTCCCGGCATGGAACCGAAATCGGTGGGCGCGCTCATGCGGGTGTGCACCAGCGGCATGTAGATCGAGGTGGTGGTGACGCCGTCGGCCGCCACCTCGGTCGCCACCGTGCGCAACCACTGGTCGAACGCCGCCTTCGACGCACCGTAGGCGGCCCATCGCGGCGCCGGCGGCATGCGCAGGCCCCAGGTGGAGATGTTGACGATATGTCCGCGACCGCGCTCCCGCATCGCCGGGAGCAGGGCCAGCAGCAATCGCACGGGGCCGAGGTAGTTGATATCGATGGTCCGGGTGAAATCGTGAAAGCGATCGTAGGACTCGTCGATCGAGCGGCGAATCGATCGGCCCGCGTTGTTGATCACCACATCCACCCGCCCGTGCGTGGCGAGGATGTCGCGGGCCAATTCGTCCACCGCCTCCATATCGGTCAGGTCGGTGCTGTACGTGTGCGCGATGCCGCCGGCCGCGGTGATGTCGTCGGCCGCGGCGTCGAGTTCCGCCGCCGAGCGCGCGACCATGACCACGACGGCTCCGGCGGCGGCGAATTTGGCGGCGGTGACCTTTCCGATGCCGTGCGAGGCGCCGGTCACGAGCACGACCCGGCCCGAGACGGCCTCGCGCAGCGCCGCGTCCTGGGGCCGCGACGTGGGATACAACAAGCGCGTCGCGACTCGTTCGGCCAGCGGGCGGCCCGGTGAAGCGGTATCTGTCACAGCCGAAACTGTATTGGGCCGCCCCCACCGGCGGGCCGGAATCGTCACCGCCGACCGGGAACCGGTCAGCGCGTTCCCGCCGCCGCGGACGCGGCATCCACCGCGGTCGCGCGCCGACGCCGGCGACCCGAGGTCGCCGCAGCCGCCACCGCCATCATGATCAGCAGTGCCGCACCGACCACCAGCGCGGTGTGCATGCCGGTGACGAACGAGCTCTGCGCGGCATGGACCATGGCCGCATCGCCGCGATGGAGCACGAGCGTCTCGCCGAGCGTGTCGGCGAAATCCCCACCGGACCGGAACACCAGCGCCGCCAGCGAACCCAGCAGCGACAACCCCAGTGCGTTACCCAGTTCGAAACTCGTCTCGGAGATTCCGACCGCCGATCCCGCGCGCTCGGCCGGAACCGAGGAGACCGCGACCTCCGACACCAGGGTGAACACGATGCCGTAGCCGAGGCCCGCGATCGTGGAACCCGCGATGTACCAGCCGATTCCGCCGTCGACGCCGATACCGAGCAGCAGATTGCCGACCGCGGCGGCGCTCAGCGCCAGCACGAACGATCCGCGGGTGCCGAGCCGGCGCGCCACCCGGGCGCCACCCATCGAGCAGATGAACACCGCGATCGCCGCCGGAATACCCAGCAGTGCCGCGCCCAGGACGTCGCGCCCGGCCACCGACTGCAGATACATGCTGGTCAGATAGCTCATGCCGGCCAGCGACATCATGCCCACGGTGGACGACCCGATCGCCACCCGGAACAGGCCGCGCCGGAACAGGCTCAGATCCAGCAGCGGTTCGGCCAGGGTGCGCTGGCGCCGCACGAATGCCACCAGCACCGCGACACCGGCGAGGCCGAGCACCACCGAGATCGCGTCGACGCCCTCGGCAGCGGCCCGTTTCACCGCGTACACCAGCGGCAGGATGCCGCCGATGGACATGAGCACGCTCACCGGATCCAGCGGTCCGCGCCCGGCGGAGCGGTGTTCGGGCAGCAGCAGCGGTCCCAGCGCCAGCAGCACCAGCAACACCGGCGTGTTGATCAGGAAGATCGAGCCCCACCAGAACTTGTGCAGCAGCAAGCCGCCGATCACCGGCCCCACCGCGGAACCACCCGCGAAGAACGCCGTCCAGACGCCGATGGCGGTGCCGCGGGCCCGGGCGTCGGGGAACAGACTCGAGATCAGCGCCAGGCTCGACGGCAGCAGCGTCGCGCCGCCGACACCCATCAGCGCGCGCGCCGCGATCAGCACGCCGGCGCTGGGCGCGAAGGCCGCCAGCAGGGAGGCGATGCCGAAAACCGTTGCGCCGGCGAGCAATATGTTGCGCCGCCCGATGCGGTCACCGAGATTGCCCATGGTGATCAGCAGTCCGGCGATCATGAATCCGTAGATGTCGAGAATCCACAGCTGCTGTTCGGCCGAGGGGTCCAGATGCTCGGTCAGCGTCGGCATCGCCAGATACAGCACCGACATATCCATCGACACCAGCAGCACCGGCAGGATCAACACCGCCAGACCCAACCACGCCCGCCGGGGGGTTGCGCTCGGCGCGGTATGGGCCGCCGCCGAGGTCTCAATGCCGACCATCACCTATCCTTCATCTCGTGCGTACGTCGTACGCGACCGGGGTACAGCGTACGCATCCGGCCGCAGAAAGGAAAGCGAGTTTCGATGCCGAAACCTTCCCACCCACCCTCACCTGCGACGTCAGGCTCTCCGAGCCGGTCGCAGCCCGAGCGGCTGACGCGAGCGGCGATCGTCGACACCGCCATCGCGCTGGCGGACGCGGACGGCATCGACGGATTGTCCATGCGCCGCATCGCCGAGCGGATGGGCGTGGGCGCGATGTCGCTGTATCGGCACGTACCGAACAAGGACGCACTGCTGGCCGATATGACCGACGAGGTCGCGCGGCGCTATCCGTATCCGGCGCCGGAAGCGGACTGGACCTGGCGCGACCGGGTGCGCGCGGCCGCCGATATCGACTGGCAGCTCTACCGGCTGCATCCGTGGGTGCTGTTCACCTTCGCGGTGCCGCGCTACAACTTCGGCCCGCACAGCCTGGCGTGCCTGGGCTGGCTGACCGAAGGCTTCCTCGAGCTGACCGATGATCGCCGCGAGGCCACCGCGATGGCGCTCGAGGTCTGGAGTTACATCGCCGGCATCGCCCTCCAGCAGGTCAGCGCCACCATCCTGGCCGCCCGCGAGGACGAGCACGACGAATCCTCCGGGCTGACAGCACTTCTGGAGGGCACCCCGCGCTGGCCGAGCCCGCCCGCGCTGGCGCCCCTCGAAGGCACCGGACTCGGCGATCTGCTCGATCCGGTGCGGCAATTGCATTCGGGCCTGGCGGCGCTGTGCGACGGTTTCGCCGCACGCCACGGCTGATCGGCGGTCAGTAGTACGAACGGCCCTGCGCACCACCGGAGACCGACCACACCTCCACGATCAACCCCTCCTCGACGCGCAGGATATCGGTGCCGCTCACCGCGATCTCACCGTCCGCCACCGGACGACGCGAACCGTAGGGCCGCGCCACGACCCCGGTACGGCGGTCGTCGATCTCGACGACCGCCTCGCCCTGGGTTTCGAATCGCTGCCCGGGCGCGGCCGCGCGGAAGGCCGCGATCTGCCGCGCGAACGTCTCCGGGTCGTGAATGCTGTCGTAGGCCTCGGCGCCCGGCTGGGCGTACCGAAGTGTGAAGTGCGGGGCCATGATTCGGTTCGCGAGTTCCAGCTCCCCGTTCCACATCGCCGTCCATCGGTCGAACAGTTCGATGCCGTATGCGCGCATGTCCACTCCAATAGTCTCATTGATACGGTATGACGGATATGAAGCTATAGTCTCAGTGAGACCGTGTCAAATGCCGCGCCGAATCGAGACGTGCCGAACCGAAAGCTGACGACCATGCAGGATCTGGGAGCGCAGGACCATATCGTGCTCGGGCTCATCGCCCGGCACGGACCGCTCACCCCCTACGAACTCAAAGCGCGCATGGAGGAGAGCGTCGACTACTTCTGGCCGGTGCCGCATGCGCAGCTCTACCGCATTCCGGCCCGGCTGGCCGAGCGCGGCCTGCTGCACGAGGACGCCGAGGAGACCGGCCGCCGGCGCCGGGTATTCCAGCTCACCGACGCCGGACGCGACGCATTACGCGCGTGGCTGGCCGACCCGCAGTGCGCGCCGCCGGAGACGCGCGATCCGGCGCAGGTGAAATTGTTCTTCGCCGACCTCGGCGCACCCGAGGACGTGGTCGCCCTCGCCCGCCGCCAGGCAGCCGAGCACCGCCGCTGGCTCGACCGCTACCGCGCCATGCACGCCGAGATCGATCCGGACGATACCGCGCGCGTCCAATCCCGTTCCCGCATCTTGGAACTGGGGATCGGCCACGAACAGGCGTACGTGGACTTCTGGACCGAACTCGCCGACCACCCCGACCGGATCGGGCACGGCGATTCGGCACCGGTCAACCGGTGACCACGGCGTAGGCGAATCCGTCCCAGCCTTTGCTGCCTACGGTCTGCAAGACGGTGGCCTCGAGCCGCGGCTCGTCGGCGAGCAGCCGCAGCGCTTCCCGGGCCCCGCGGACCGCGGGATCGCCGGGGTCGCCGTCGGCCAGGGCGCCGCGGCGCACGACATTGTCGACGATGATCACCGAACCGGGGTGGGTCAGCCGCAACGCCCACTGCACATAGTTGGCGTTGTTGACCTTGTCGGCGTCGATGAAGACCAGGTCGAAGGGCTCGCCGTGGTCCTCGGCGACTCCGGGCAGGGTGTCCAGCGCGGCGCCGACCCGGATCTCCACCCGTTCCCCCACCCCCTTGCGATCGAGGTTGGCGCGGGCCACCTCGGCGTGGTGCGGATCGTATTCCAGCGTCACGACGCGCCCCTGAGGGCCCACCGCACGCGCGAGCCACAGCGTGGAGAACCCGCCGAGCGTCCCGATCTCCAGCACACGCCGCGCCCCGGCCGACAGCGCGAGCAGATACAGGAATTTGCCCTGCGCCGGCGAGACGTCGATAGGCGGCAGGCCCGCCTCGGAATTCGCCTGCACCACATCGGAATCGGCGTCACCGATCAACGTGTCCACGACGTAGCGGTCGACCTCGCCCCATGCGGCATTCGTCATATCGGCCAGTGTGCCACCGCGACCGCACCGGCGCAGCGCCGCCGACGGGCCCGGCGGCGGGGCGAGGTTCAGAACAGGAAGTAGCGCTGTGCCATCGGCAACTCGGTGGCGGGCTGCTGGTCCCACACCTCGCCGTCGATGCGCACGGTGAAGGTGTCGGGTTCCACCTCGATACGCGGCATCGCGTCGTTGAGCGGCAGATCGCTCTTGGTGCGGCGGCGTACATCGGCCACCGGCACCAGTTTCCGCCGCACCTGCAGCCGCTCGGCCAGCCCGTCCTCGACCGCCTGCGGGGAGACGAAATGCAGCGACGTGCCGGCCGCCACCACGGGTGCGGCGCCGAACATGGGCCGCGGCAGCACCGGCTGCGGTGTCGGAATCGAGGCGTTGGCATCGCCCATCGCCGCCCAGGCGATCGCGCCGCCCTTGAGCACCGCATGCGGGCGCACACCGAAGAAGGCCGGCTCCCACAGCACCAGATCGGCCAGTTTGCCGACTTCCACCGACCCGATCTCGTGGTCCAGGCCGTGCGTCACCGCCGGGCAGATCGTGTATTTCGCGATGTAGCGGCGCACCCGGTGGTTGTCGGCGGCCCCGTCACCGGGCAGCGCGCCGCGGCGGCGCTTCATCATGTGCGCGGTCTGCCAGGTCCGCATCACCACCTCCCCGATGCGGCCCATCGCCTGCGAATCCGAGCCGATCATGGATATCGCACCCAGATCGTGCAGCAGATCCTCGGCCGCGATCGTCGAGGGCCGGATCCGGCTCTCGGCGAAGGCGAGATCCTCGGGCACGGCCGGATTGAGGTGGTGGCACACCATCAACATGTCCAGGTGCTCGTCGAGGGTGTTGACCGTATGCGGGCGAGTCGGATTGGTCGAGCTGGGCATCACATTCGGGTGCGAGGCGACGGTGATGATGTCCGGCGCGTGCCCGCCGCCGGCGCCCTCGGTGTGATACGAGTGGATGGCCCGCCCGGCGATCGCGGCGAGGGTGTCCTCGACGAATCCGGCCTCGTTGAGCGTATCCGAGTGCAGCGCGACCTGAACCCCGGCGGCGTCGGCCACTCGCAGGCAGGCATCGATCGCCGCCGGGGTGGTCCCCCAGTCCTCGTGCAGCTTGAATCCGCCCGCGCCACCGCGTAATTGCTCCCACATCGCCTCGGGACGCACGGTGTTGCCCTTGCCCAGCAGCAGGATGTTGACCGGCCAGCCGTCGGTGGCCTCGAGCATGCGGCCCAGATGCCAGGCGCCGGGAGTGACGGTGGTGGCCTTGGAGCCCTCGGCCGGGCCGGTTCCGCCACCGATCAGGGTGGTGATACCGCCGCCGAGCGCCTCGTCGAGCAACTGCGGGCAGATGAAGTGCACGTGGCAGTCGATCGCGCCGGCGGTGAGGATGCGGCCGTTGCCGGCGATGATCTCCGTCGACGGGCCGACCACCAGATCCGGATGCACACCGTCCATGGTCTCCGGATTGCCGGCCTTGCCGATCACGCAGATGCGGCCGTCGCGAATGCCGATGTCGGCCTTGACGATTCCCCAGTAGTCGACGATCACGGCCCCGGTGATGACGGTGTCCGGAGTGCCCTCGGCGCGGGTGGCACGGGCCTGGCCCATCGATTCGCGCAGCACCTTGCCGCCACCGAAGACGGCCTCGTCACCGGCCAGACCGGGTCCGCCGCAACGGTCTTCGGTGATCTCGATCAGAAGATCGGTGTCGGCGAGGCGAATTCGATCGCCGACCGTGGGGCCGAACAGCGTGGCGTAGCGGGCGCGGGACAGTTCCGCCATCAGTCGACCGGCCTTCCGTCTGTCTCGTCGGACCGGTTCGCCACCGGGCCGAGCGGTCCGGGCGCATCCGGGCCGATCCCGTACACCTCGCGGCTACCGCCCAGCGGCACCAGCGAAACGCGCTGCGCCAGGCCGGGTTCGAAGCGCACCGCGGTACCGGCCGGAATGTCGAGGCGGCGGCCGTGCGCCGCGGCCCGGTCGAAGTCGAGGGCGGTGTTGGCCTGCGGGAAGTGCACGTGACTGCCCACCTGCACCGGCCGGTCGCCGGTATTGACCACCTCGAGTTCGATCCGGTCGGCGCCGGTATTGATCTCGATGGGGCCGGCGGCGAGCAGATACTCACCCGGCACCGGGCCGGAGCCGCTCTCGGCGGATATCGCGCTCATCGGTGCCCCTCAGCCGATCGGGTGATGCACGGTCACCAGCTTCGTGCCGTCGGGAAAGGTGGCCTCGACCTGCACGTCGGCGATCATCTCGGGAACACCCGCCATGACGTCGTCGCGGGTGAGCACGGTGCGACCGGAGGACATCAGCTCGGCGACGGTGCGGCCGTCCCGGGCGCCCTCGAGGACGTGGTCGGTGATGATCGCGACCGCCTCGGGATGGTTGAGTTTCAGCCCCCGAGCCTGCCGCCGGCGCGCCAGTTCGGCCGCGTAGCTGAGCATCAGCCGTTCCTGCTCGTGCGGTGACAGACGCACATCGACTCCTCGGCTGCTCGGGCGTACGGTGCTCGATATCTTGGCACGGCCGTACCGAGTGCGCTCGCCGGGACGGGCCGCTCGCCTCGGCGGCGTCAGGCCTTGGCCGCCCCGTCCGCGGTGAGGTTCTGCAGCCGCACCTGGCCGCGAGCGACCACACGGTCCTGCTCGTCGGTGATCTGCACCTGCCACAGCTGCTGCGAGCGGCCCTGGTGAATCGGGGTGGCGACACCGCGCAGGCTGCCCTCGCGGACCGCGCGCAGGAAGTCGGTGTTGTTGTTGACGCCGACCACATGACCGCGGTCACCGAACCACACGCCGCCGCCGACACTGGCCAGCGTTTCGATGATCGTGCAGTACACCCCGCCGTTGACGATGCCCGCGGGCTGATGCAGCTGCGGCGAGACCACCCACTCCCCGACCACACGATCGGGCCCGACCTCGGTGTACTTCAGACCGATGAGGTCGGTGAAGGTCCCCTCGCTGTAGCGGGTCATCTGCTCGGGCGTGACATCCGCCAGGGAGCGAGCCTCGAATCGGTCGTGCTGTGTCATAGAAAAACACTTACACCACCTGAGTACCGGCCGGTACGGCGGTGCCGCGCGCTCGGCGACGCAGGTGACGGGTAATCGAGCAGCACACCGGCGGCACAATGTGAAAATCGTTGTACCGCAGCGGCATACGCACTCACGGCGATCCGGCTACGGTTGCGATCACGGCGAGCGCAACCCTCGCTCCGGCCCCCGCGCGGCCCTACCGTGGCGGCCATGACAGCCGCATCGGACACTCCGCTCAACGACATCGTCGACGCCACCGCACAGGCCGTGGCCAGCGATTTGGCGAAGGCGCAGGTCCTGTTTTCCGCTGCCGGAGTCGCGGAGGGCGCCGTCGGCAGCGCCGTCACGGCCGGCACGTATACGGTCCGGGTGGACGAGCCGGCCGCGCTGGGCGGCGCGGGCACCGCGCCGAATCCGGTCGAGTTCTATCTGGCGGCGTTGATCTCGTGTCAGGTGGTGACCTACCGGTTCTGGGCGCAACGACTCGGCATCGTCGTCGACGATCTGCACATCGAGGCCGAGGGCGACCTCGACGTGCGCGGCTTCTTCGGACTCGACGACAGCGTGCGCGCCGGGTTCCGGCAGGTCCGGGTGAATGTGCACATTCGTGGTCCGGAGCCGGCGCAGCGCTACGCTGAACTGCAGGCCGCCGTGGACGCTCACTGCCCGGTTCTCGATATCTCCACCGGGCCGACGCCCGTGCTGACCACACTGATCACACCGGAGTTGGAAAACTCCGCAGTTCCCGCCTGATTCTTCACGAATCGGGCATTCTGGGGCGGCGCACCGCCGCCTCGTGCGCGACGATCCATCCCATCTACACACTTTGGAGCTGAAACCCATGACCGACTCCGTCGAGCCGAACGATCCGGCGCAGAACTGGAGCTTCGAGACCAAGCAGGTCCACGTCGGCCAGATTCCCGACGGCACCACCAACGCTCGCGCGCTGCCGATCTACCAGACCACCTCCTACACCTTCCGCGATACCGATCACGCGGCGGCGCTGTTCGGTCTGGCCGAGCCCGGCAACATCTACACCCGCATCATGAACCCCACCCAGGACGCGGTCGAGCAGCGCATCGCCGCCCTCGAGGGTGGTGTGGCGGCGCTGCTGCTCTCCTCGGGCCAGGCCGCCGAAACCTTTGCGATCCTCAACATCGCGGGCGCCGGTGACCACATCGTGTCGAGTCCGCGCCTCTACGGCGGCACCTACAACCTGTTCCACTACACGCTGCCGAAGCTGGGCATCGAGGTGTCGTTCGTCGAAGATCCCGACGATCTGGACCAGTGGCGCGCCGCGATCCGCCCGAACACCAAGGCGCTCTACGGCGAGACGGTGTCCAACCCGCAGAACCACATCCTGGACCTGCCGGGCCTGGCCGAGGTCGCCCACACCGTCGGTGTGCCGTTCATCGTGGACAACACGGTGCCCACCCCGTACCTGATCCAGCCGCTGAAGCACGGCGCCGACATCGTCGTGCACTCGGCGACGAAGTACCTCGGCGGCCACGGCGCCGCGATCGCCGGTGTGATCGTCGACGGCGGCACCTTCGACTGGACGGTGACCGACGAGCAGGGCAACTCGCGCTTCCCCGGCTTCACCACCCCGGATCCCAGCTACCACGGCGCGGTGTTCGCCGATCTGGGTGCGCCGGCCTACGCACTGAAGGCACGCGTGCAGTTGCTGCGTGACCTCGGCTCCGCGGTGGCCCCGTTCAACGCGTTCCTGATCGCCCAAGGTCTCGAGACGCTGAGCCTGCGGGTGGAACGGCATGTCGCCAACGCGCAGGCGGTCGCGGAATTCCTCACCGAGCGGCCCGAGGTGACCAGCGTCTTCTACGCGGGCCTGCCGTCGTCGCCGTGGTACGAGCGCGGCCGCGAACTGGCCCCGAAGGGCACCAGCGCGATCGTCGGCTTCGAGTTGGCGGGCGGCGTGGACGCGGGTAAGCGGTTCGTCGACGCGCTGACCCTGCACAGCCATGTCGCAAACATCGGCGATGTGCGTTCGCTGGTCATTCACCCGGCCTCGACCACGCACTCGCAGCTGACGCCCGAGGAGCAGCTGGCCGCGGGTGTGACGCCGGGCCTGGTCCGGCTCGCGGTGGGCATCGAGGGGATCGAGGACATCCTCGCCGACCTGCGGACCGGTTTCGCCGCCACGCACTAGTTCTCGCCGATGCCCGGTTCGCCGCCACCCGGCGGTGGGCCGGGCATCGTCGTATCCGCGAAACACACACCGGCACATCGAGATTCGAGCACGGAAGCTCGGAAACGACGCGGCGGGCCCTTCGTGACGAAGGGCCCGCCGCGGGCAGTGGACCGGGGAGTCGACCGCAGCCCTCGGGACTCTCGCTCGATCCGGACGCCGAGTCGAGTGTAGGTCAGCCTTACCTAACCAAGCAAGAGCGACGCACCGGCAACCCGCGATCGGCCAATGCCAGCAGCAACGCCTGCCCGCGCTCGATCCCGGCATCCGCGCCGGTCCGCGCCAGTTCCGGAACATAGGTGGCCGCGCCCACGACGGTTTCGCCCACCAGGTTCCAGAATCGCGCCCGGCTCAGCCCCGCGCAGCGCTGCAGGCTCTCACACACCAGGGTCAGCGCCGCCTCGCAGCGATGCGCCAGCCACACCGACAGCGCCCGATCACACGGCAGCGTCACCACACCCGGCCGCCCTGCCAGCGGATCACCCGCCACCACGCGAATCGCCGTGTCCGACAGGCCCGCCCAGTCCAGTCCGCCGTCGTTGTCGCTGTGCACCCACAGATTCTCGAGCCCCGGATCCCAGGCGCGGTTGTCGCAGACGATCAGCGCGACCACCCGGCCGACCACGGCATGGATCAGCGCGGTGGCGACCACCTCGGCGGCGATCTCGGCGCTGACCATCTCCGCCGCATGCCGGCGATACATCAGCTCGATGCGACCTTCACGCACCCCGTCGGCCAGTCGCCACCACCGCCGGCGGCCCTGTTCGGCCATCGCCGCCATGGCGTAGACCCGCGGATGCCCGGGCTGCAACGCACGCAGCCGGACGCAGATCTGTTCGAACGCCGGCTCCGGACGGCGAGCCGGGAAAATCGTCACTGGTTCGGACATCGAACCCCCTCAACGTTCGGCATTGCGGTCGGCAACGGAAGATAGGTTAGGCTTACCAGAGTTGTACGGCGACAGGTCGCTGCGCAAGTGTTCGATCGCCATGAAACGCGTCACCCAGGAGTCGTTCGCCGCCGTGTCCGCCGCAGTCCTCACCCCCCGTCGCCGTGCGACCGGCCTGGCACTCCTGGCCGGGGTGCTGCTGCTCGCGGTCGTCGCCGGACTCGCCGTCGGCGCCAAATCCCTGTCCCCGGCCGAGATCTGGCACGCCGTGTCCTGTCCGGACGGCGTGCCGTTCACCTGCCCCGCCGACGGGCAGGCCGACCGGATCGTGCGCGAATTGCGCCTGCCCCGAACGGTTCTCGCACTGCTCACCGGCGCCGCACTCGGTATCGCCGGTGCGCTGATCCAGGGCTACACGCGCAATCCGCTCGCCGATGCGGGATTGCTGGGACTCAACGCGGGTGCGGCGTTCCTGGCCGCGCTCGGCATCCATCTGTTCGCGCTCACCCAGCCGAGCCAGTACATCTGGTTCGCCTTCGCCGGAGCACTGGCGGCGGGTGTGGTGGTGTTCGGCGCATCGGCGAGCGGCGGCAGCCGATCCACCCCGTTGACGCTGGTCCTGGCAGGTGCGGCGGTCACCGCACTGCTGCAGGCACTGACCAACGCGGTGATCCTGCTCGATCCGGCCGCGCTGGACACCTACCGCTTCTGGGTGGTCGGCACTCCCGCCGGGCACGAACCCGCGGTGGCGGCCCAGGTGGTGCCGTTCATCCTCGCGGGAACGGTGCTGGCGATCCTGGCCGCGCCCGGGCTCAACGCGATCGGACTCGGCGAAGATGTCGCGCGCGGGCTCGGGGTGAACATCGCACGCAACCGCGCGATCGGGCTCACCGCGGTGGTGCTGCTGACCGGCGCCGCGACGGCGGCGGTCGGCCCGATCGCCTTTCTCGGATTGGTCGTTCCGCACCTGGGCCGCATGATCACCGGCCCGGATCACCGCTGGCTGATTCCGTATTCGGCGCTGCTCGGGGCGATCGTGCTGCTGCTGGCCGATGTCGTCGGCCGGGTGATCGCGCCGCCCGGCGAGTTACAGGCCGGTATCGTGCTGGCCGCGATCGGCGCACCCTGTTTCATCGCCCTGGTACGCCGGCGGAAGGTGGCCGAATTGTGAACGCGCGCAGCGATATCCGCACCCCCGAGGCCGGCACGGAATCGGGCACCGAGCGGGAGGACGGAGACCGACAGGCCGGGGGCGCCGACAGCGAAGCTGCGGCCGGGTCGGTCGGCGATTCGAAGAGCGTTCCCGGCGCGGACCGATCCGGCGTGGCGCTGACGCGGGTCCGGCCGGCCGTCCGCGTCGCCGGAGTGTCTGCGGTCCTTCGTCTTTCGATGCTGCTGACGTTGCTGGCCCTCGCCGCCGCGATCGTGGCGCTGTTCGTGGTGGACATCTCCGTCGGCGACTATCACATCGCCCTCGCGCGGGTGCTGGACGTGCTGACCGGCGGCGGCACCCGCTCGCAACGCTACGTCGTCATGGAATCGCGGCTGCCGCGCGCGGTGACCGCGCTGGTGGCCGGAGCGGCGCTCGGCATCGCGGGCGCGATCACGCAGTCGATCCTGCACAATCCGCTCGCGAGCCCCGACGTCCTCGGCATCACCTCCGGGGCGAGCTTCGCCGCGGTCGCCGTGCTGGCCGGTGCGGGCGGCACCGCCACCGGAATCGTCGCGTCGCTGGGTGTTCCGCTCGCGGCGCTCGCGGGTGGACTGGCCACGGCCGCACTGATCGGCGTCCTGGCGCTGGGCCGCAACAGCGGCGGCGACACCGGACTGAGCGGAATGCGGTTCATCCTCATCGGGATCGGGGTCAACGCGCTGCTGCTGGCCGGTATCAACTGGCTCGTCACGCGGGCGAGCCTCGACGACGCCGCCCGGGCGCAACTGTGGCTCACCGGCTCGCTCAACGGCGCGGACTGGAACCGGACGAGTGCGGCGGCGGCCGGACTCGTCGTCGTGGTTCTCATTGCGGCGGGTTCGGCGCGCACCCTGGCCGCACTGCGCTTCGGCTCCGACACCACTCGCGCGCTCGGTGTGCGCGTACAGACCCAGCAGTTGGTGCTGATCGGCGCCGCGGTGGCGGCGGCGGCACTGGCCACCGCGGCGGTCGGCCCGCTGGCCTTCGTCGGGCTGGCCGCGCCGCAGATCGCCCGCCGGCTGCTGCGTACCCCCGGGGAGCCGGTCATCGGCTCGGCGCTGACCGGGGCGCTGATCGTGATCGCCGCCGATGTCGCGGCCCGAACCGTCGTACCGGTCGACTTACCGGTCGGCCTGGTCACCGCCGCGTTCGGCGGACCGTTCCTGCTGTTGCTGCTGATACGCGTGAACCGGAAGGCGACATTGTGAGCACCCGAACCCCGCACCGGAACACCGGCAACGACGCCCACCGCCTCGCCGCGGAGAACATCACCCTCGGCTACGGCGGCCGTGTCATCGTCGACGGCCTCAGCGTCGATATCGAACCCGGCCTCATCACCACGGTGATCGGCCCGAACGGCTGCGGCAAATCCACGCTGCTGCGCGGACTGGGCCGGCTGCTGCGGCCGAACGCGGGCCGAGTCCTGTTGGACGGCAAGGCGATCGCCACCATGAAAACCCGCGACGTCGCCCGCATCGTCGGCATGCTGCCGCAGACACCGGTCGCGCCGGAGGGCCTGACCGTGGCCGATCTGGTCGCGCGCGGCCGCCACCCGCATCAGTCCTGGCTGCGCCAATGGTCGGCCGACGACGAAACCGAGGTCGCACACGCCCTCGCCCAGACCGGCGTGTCGGAACTGGCCGACCGCACCCTCGACGAACTGTCGGGCGGGCAGCGCCAGCGGGCGTGGATTTCCATGGCACTGGCCCAGGGCACCGACATCCTGCTGCTAGACGAGCCCACCACCTATCTGGATCTGGCCCACTCGCTGGAGGTGCTCGACCTCGTCGACCGGCTGCACGACGATCTGGGCCGGACCGTGGTCATGGTGTTGCACGATCTGAATCTGGCCATCCGCTACAGCGACCGGCTGATCGTCATGCGCGAGGGCCGCATCGTCGCCCAGGGCGCGCCGAGCGAGGTGATCGACACCGAACTGTTGCGGACGGTCTTCGGCCTGCGTGCCGAGGTGCACACCGATCCGGTGTCGGAGCGTCCGATGATCGTGCCTATCGGCGCGCGGCACGTCGTCGGCGCCGTCGGCGGACCGCGCGCGGACGATGCCGAAGCGAGTTCCCCGACCGGGTTATGAAAAATCCCACATAGCTACCGACCGGTTACGACGAACTGTAGTACGCATTTGTGTCGTTGCCTCCGTAAGCTGGAGGGATGGCAGGTCTTGGTGAACTCGAGAAAGCGGTCATGGACCAGTTGTGGTCGGCCGATGAACCGCAGACGGTACGGCAGGTCCATGAAGCCCTCGCCGCGCACCGCGAGCTCGCGTACACCACGGTGATGACGGTGCTACAGCGGCTGGCGAAGAAGAATCTGGTCGTGCAACAGCGCGACGACCGGGCACATCGGTACGCGCCCGTGCACACGCGCGACGAACTCGTGGCCAGTCTGATGGTCGACGCACTGCAGCAGGCCGACGAAGTCGGGTCCCGCCGCGCCGCGCTCGTGCACTTCGTCGAACAGGTCGGAAAGGATGAGGCTGCCGCACTCCGCGATGCACTCGCTAAGCTCGAAGCAACCGAGACCGCGCGCAACCCGTCCGAGGACGAGAACACCGCATCCGACGACAACGGAGTCGCCCCGCCGCAGTAGCTGCGTGGTGCTCTCCGCGCCGCGATCTCGGGCCCCTGGCCCCACAACGCAGTGAGCTGAGTATGAACGCAACAGCGCCGGTCTTCGCCGGTCTCGCCTTGCTTCTCGCGGGACCGGTCCCGGCTCTGCTCAGCCGAGCCACCTGGCCGTACCGGACTCCCCGCGCCGCGCTGGTGTTGTGGCAGGCGGTCGCGCTGGCAGCGGTGTTGTCGGCGTTCGGATCCGGGCTGGCCATCGCCAGTCTGCTGCTGGTCCCGGGACCCGACGGTCGCCCCACCACCTCCCCGACCAAGGAGATCGACGCGCTCGGCCTGGGCCTCTGGCTGATCTACGTCGTCGTCTTCGCGCTGACCCTGCTGGTCGGCGCGCGCCTGATCTACGCCGCGATCCGGGTCGGCGTACACACCCGCCGCCGCCGGGCCCGGCACCGGATGCTGGTCGACCTGCTCGACCAGGGCGGCGACAGCGGGCACGGCGATCTGATCGCGGCCTCGCCCCTGGCCGGGACCCGTGCCGCGGATATCCGCGTCCTCGCCGCCGCCGAGCCCATCGCCTATTGCCTGCCCGGTCTGCGCCAGCGTGTGGTGCTGAGCCAGGGAACGTTCGCGAACCTGTCGAAATCCGAGCTCACCGCGATCGTCAGCCATGAGCGTTCGCATCTGCGGGCGCGCCACGACCTGGTGCTGGAGGCGTTCACCGCCGCGCACGAGGCATTCCCCCGGGTGGTGCGCAGCAAATCCGCGCTGGATTCGGTGAAGCTGCTGATCGAACTGCTCGCCGACGATTCCGCCGTCAAGGTCACCGGCCCCACCCCGCTGGCCCGCGCCCTGGTGACCTGCTCGAATTCCACCGCCCCGCAGGGAGCCATGGCCGCCGGCGGGCCCACCACACTCATCCGCATCCAGCGCCTGACCGGTCCGCTCGGCGATCTGCGCATCGCGACCGCGGCCTACGCGACGGCAGCCGCGATCCTGGTGGTACCGACCCTCGCGGTGGCGATTCCGTGGCTGGTCGAATTGAACCGGTTGTTGAGTGCCTGAGCGGCGGCGTTCCCCGGGAGCTCGCAGCCGGCACGCGAACAATCGCGGGGACAAGCCTTTCGGACGCGGCGGCCCCCGGGGCGCGCGATCCTCGGAAGGTTCCGGGCGGGCCGGGTCCGGCCGGCCGGTGGGCGAGCGCACAGGACGATCGGACCGCACACCGGATGCCGGAGACCGCGCACCGAAGGACCGTCGCCGAGCCGGGCGCTCCGAACCCTCGACCTCACCGCCGGGCGGCGAAGCTTCTCGCGGTCCGGCCGCAGGGCCCGGATTCGCGGAACTCGGCCTGCCGGTCGAACTGGTGCAGGCGTTGCGGCGGGAGCGCCTCGAGACCGCATTTCCCATCCAGGCGGCGGCGATTCCGGATGTGCTCGCCGGTCGCGATGTGCTGGGACGCGCGGCCACCGGTTCCGGCAAGACCCTGGCCTTCGGCCTGCCGATGCTGGCCCGGCTGCGGCGCGGCGCGTCCGCACCGCACCGCCCCCGAGCGCTAGTCCTCGCCCCCACCCGCGAGTTGGCCCTGCAGATCGAGACGGCCCTCGACGAGGCCGCGCTGTCGCTGGGCCTGCGGGTGGCGACGGCCGTCGGCGGTGTGCCGATCAAACGACAAGCCGATCGCCTCAGCCGCGGCGTGGACCTGCTGGTAGCGACCCCCGGCCGGCTCACCGACCTCATCGACCAGGACAAGGTCGGCCTGGACGCGATCCGGATGGTCGCGATCGACGAGGCCGACCACATGGCCGAACTGGGCTTCGTCGACCAGATCCGCACGATCCTCGACCGCTTGCCCGCCGGCACTCAGCACCTGCTCTTCTCCGCGACCTTGGATGCCGCCGTCGACACGCTCGTGCACACCTACCTGAACGACCCCGTCCATCACGACGTCACGACCACCGCGGGAACGCGGGCGCCTTCTCCCGGGCACGCCGAGGCGCGCCCGGGCTCACAGGCAACCGATTCGGTGGTTGCTGCGGAGAGGGCCGATGCTCCAGCTGTCATTGCGGCCGGAGCGCCCGCGGTCCGCAAAGCCGCTGAAAGACAAGAGAATTCACCGCGCCCGGATGCCGGGACCGGCCGGGAAGCCCGGCCGCAAGTGCCGAGCTCGCCGACCACGTCGACTGTCGAACCCACTCCCGCCGACGGGATCGGCAGGCCGCCCACCGGAAATGATCTCAGCGGGCTCTCCCCTTCCGGCACGGCGAAGGTCTCCCACTACCTCCTCCAGATGCGAGCGACCGACAAGCGCGCAGTGGTCGCGGAGATCGCCGCGCGCGACGGGCGCACCCTGCTGTTCGTGCGCACCCAGTACGGTGCGGACAAACTCGCCGGGCGGCTGCGGGAAGCGGGCGTCGGCGCCGTCGCGCTGCACGGCGGGCTGAGCCAAGCGCAGCGCACGCGCACCTTGGCCGCGTTCTCCTCCGGCGCGGCACCGGTTCTCGTCGCCACCGACGTGGCCGCACGCGGGATCCACGTCGACGACGTCACGCTGGTGGTCCACGTCGATCCCGCCGCCGATGCCAAGGACTATCTGCACCGCTCCGGCCGCACGGGCCGCGCGGGGGCGAGCGGCACCGTCGTCACGATAGGCACCGATGCGAGCGCGGACACCGTACTCCGCGACGCCGCGGTGGTATTCGAGCACGTGCGCATCCGACCGGGCGACCCCCGGCTCGCCGTCTTGGCCGGGGCCCGCCCGCCGACCGGACGCCCGGTCCCGGATCCGGCCGCCGCCCCGCCTCGGCCGGTCGACACGCAAGAAGCCGACACACCCGCAAGGCCGTGGCGAAATACCCGGCCGCCATACTCCCGCAAGCGCCGCGCCAACTGAATCACCTACCGGGACAACCCAACCCCGTCGACGCGGCAGCGTGCGTGCCGGCCACCGACGTCGGTCCCAGTTTCCGACTGCGAACCGTTGATTCGGCCTACCGTGCCATCACCACCGTCGTCCCCCGCGCCCGACGGAACCTGCGAGGAGGGCACGGTTCGCTCCTACCGCACCTCTCGGTATGGCGCACTTTCGACCGTGCAGCGCCGTTTTCGCTGTCAGCGCTCCGGAATCCCTTCCACCACAGTGGTTTTCACCGCATCGGCGCCAGACCCGTCCTTCAGGTCCACGCCGGATCGTCCGAGTGCACGCGCACCCGCTACCAGACCCGCGACGACGGCGGCGGCCTGTCGATACCCCAGGCCCTCGGGCGGGTGAATATTCGACACGCAGTTGCGTTCGGCGTCGGTGCGGCCCGGTCGGGGGCGGTGGGTGAGGTAGATGCCGAGACTGTCGGCCACCGACAGGCCGGGGCGTTCGCCGATCAGCACCAGCACGGTGCGCACACCGAGCGCGGCACCGAGATGGTCCCCGATCGCCACCCGCGCCTGCGTCGCGATCACCGGCGGGGCCAGCGTGTAGTGCGGGCCGAGTTCGTCGACCAGGGCCGCGAGCAGATCCGGTCCGTGTGTCGCGAGCGCACTCGGGGACAAACCGTCGGCCAGAACGAATCCCACATCGAAAGCGCTGGGCGACAGAGGCTTTCGCAGCACCGAGGAGTCCTCGGGTTCTCGTCCGAGATCGGGCCGGCGCAGATACTCCGCGCGGTCTCGTGCCCGGCTGCGTACCCGGATCGGCGTCCCGAGGTCCAGCGCGGCGACCCGTTCGCACAGCGCATCCACGTCCACGCAGGTGTGCACCGCGTCGCGCGCCGCCGCATGCGCGGCCCGGAATTCCAGTACGCGTGCGGTAGGCAGTGCGTCACCGGTTCGACCGAGCCCGATCCGCGCCTGCGTCGTCCCACGCAATTCCCGCCAGAACAACTCGCTGTCCGCACCTGATCGACGCGCATCGCGCGCCTGTCCGGCTCCGGCCGGATTCGTCCCGGTGGCGCTCATCGCGGCCCCGCCAATTCCCGCAGCGGCGAGGTCAACGGTTCGACCGCGGCGATACCGCCCGCGGCGTCGAGCATGCCCAGTCGCGCCAGCCACTGCTCGAACTCCGGCGCGGGCGCCAGGCCGAGCAGGCGGCGCACGTACAGCGCGTCGTGGAAACTGAGGCTCTGGTAGCCGAGCATCACGTCGTCGGCCCCCGGCACCGCGATCACGAAGGCGACACCGGCCACACCGAGCAGCGTCAGCAGGGTGTCCATATCGTCCTGATCGGCCTCGGCGTGGTTGGTGTAGCAGACGTCGACGCCCATCGGAAGGCCGAGCAGTTTGCCGCAGAAGTGATCCTCCAGCCCCGCCCGGACGATCTGTTTGCCGTCGTACAGATATTCCGGGCCGATGAAGCCGACGACCGTGTTGACCAGTAACGGCTCCAGTTCGCGCGCGACGGCGTAGGCCCGCGCCTCGAGCGTCTGCTGATCGACGGGCCTGCCGCCGGTACCGAGATGAGCGCCCGCCGACAGCGCCGAGCCCTGCCCGGTTTCCAGGTACATCACGTTGTCGCCGACGGTTCCGCGCCCCAGCGACCGTCCGGCTTCGTTGGCCTCACGCAGCAGCGACAGATTCACCCCGAAGCTCGCATTCGCAGCTTCCGTCCCGGCGACCGACTGAAAGACAAGATCCACCGGCGCACCCGCCTCGATCAACCCCAGCGTGGTGGTCACATGGGCGAGCACACAGGACTGGACCGGAATGTCGAATCGGGTCCGCACCTCGTCGAGCAGTGTCAGCAGCTCGGCGGCGGCCCGCGGCGAGTCGGTCGCCGGATTCACGCCGATCACCGCATCCCCGCAGCCGAGCAGCAATCCGTCGAGCACCGCGGCGGCGATACCGCGCGGATCGTCGGTGGGGTGATTCGGCTGCAGCCGGGTGGCCAGCCGGCCCGGCAGTCCGATGGTGGTGCGGAAACCGGAGCGCACCTCGGCGGCCCGCGCGACCGCGATCAGATCCTGATTGCGCATCAATTTGCTCACCGCCGCCACCATCTCCGGCGTCAAACCCGATGCCACGGAACGTAATACCGCCGCCGGTGGATCCGCCTCCGATCCGGCGGCCACCGCGAGCAGCCAGTCCCGCAGCCCGCCGACCGACAGCTGCGCGATCGGCGCGAACGCGGCGCGATCATGGGTGTCGAGAATCAGCCGCGTGACCTCGTCGGTCTCATAGGGCACCACCGGCTCGTTCAGGAAGTCGCGCAGCGGCACCTCGGCCAGCGCCCACTGCGCCGCGGCGCGCTCCGCGTCCGAACTCGCCGCGCACCCGGCGAGTTCGTCACCGCTGCGCAGCGGTGTCGCCTTGGCCAGCAGGTCGGCCAGCCCGTCGAAGGCGTAGGTCCGGCCGTGGAGGGTCTGCTGATACCGCGTCATCGGTCTCCTCCGGATCGGTGTCCTGTCCACCCTCACCGCCGGTGGTGGCTGCCAGCGTACCGCCGCGCACCCACGCCCCTCGATGTCCGTTATGTCCCAACGCGTTACGATCGGGTAAGCACTCCGACACTGCGAGGAGGCGCACATGACCGAACGCAAACCGGCCGGCATGGGTTTCGAATCCTGGATCGACAAGCAGATCCGCGAGGCCACCGAACGCGGTGAATTCGACAATCTGGCCGGAACCGGCAAACCCCTGCCCGGCGTGGGCGAGCCCTACGACGAGAACTGGTGGCTGAACAACTACCTGCGCCGCGAAGGTGTGGGCGGCGAGGCGCTGCTGCCGACCTCGTTGGTGCTGCGCCGCGATCTGGAGCGGTTACCCGAGCGGGTCGCGGAGATGGATTCCGAGGCCGAGGTCCGCGCCTATGTGTCCGATCTCAACATCCGCATCGTGGAATGGATCCGGATGCCGCACGGCCCCCACGTCCGCCTCGCACCCGCTCGAGCCGACGAGGTCGTCGCGCGCTGGCGCGCCGACCGGCACACCCGGCAACGAACGGCCTCCGGCAGCGGAAAAGGCTCTCCCGCAACCACTTCCACGCGACACCGGGACGGTCGCCCGCCGTGGTGGCGCCGACTGCTCCGCCGCGACCACCCCGCCGCCGCCTAGTCCTGAGACGGCGGGAATCCGCCGGTGGCGACCGGCCCCCACCGCTCGACCTCGATGCGGATCAGCGATTTGTTCTGCCGCGCCATCGCCGCGCGATAGTCCTCCCAATCGGGATGCTCGCCCGCGATACACCGGTAGTAGTCCACCAGTCCGTCCAGCGCTTCCGGCATGTCGAGTACCTCGGCACGCCCGTCGATCTGGACGTACGGACCGTCCCAGTCGTCGGACAGCACACAGATCGACACCTGCGGATCGCGGCGCGCGTTGCGGGTCTTGGCCCGTCCGGGGTAGGTGGAGATCACGATCCGGCCCGCCTCGTCGACGCCGCAGGTCACCGGCGACATCTGCGGGGCGCCGTCGGCGCGCGTGGTGACCAGGACACCGCGGTGGCGCTGCCGGGCGAAGTCGAGCAGTTCGGTCCGGTCGACCTCCGTGGCGGTCGCGATCCGTGGCATGGGCGATCCTTTCTCGACGGTCCTCTCGCACCCACCCTGCCATGATCGATTCCCCTACAATGGCCGGAGTGCAGTTTCTCCCAGGACACACGCCGCCGTACGACCTCACCTACGACGATCTGTTCCTCGTACCCAATCGCACCGATGTGTCGTCGCGGTTCGATGTGGACCTGTCCACCAGCGATGGAACCGGCACCACCATCCCCATCGTGGTCGCGAACATGACCGCGGTCGCCGGACGCCGCATGGCCGAAACGGTCGCGCGCCGCGGCGGCATCGTGGTGCTGCCGCAGGATCTGCCGATCAGCGCGGCCTCCGACACCATCTCCTTCGTCAAGAGCCGTTCGCTCACCGCCGACACCCCGGTCACCCTCGGTCCGGATCATTCGGTGTCGGACGCGCTGGCCCTGATCCACAAGCGCGCCCATCGCGCCGTGGTCATCGTCGAGAACGACAAGCCGGTCGGCGTCGTCACCGAATCCGCCTGTGCCGATGTGGACCGGTTCGCGCGGCTGCGCACGGTCGCCGACGCCGATTTCGTCAGCGCCGCCGCGACCACCTCCCCGCGCGAGATCTTCGGCCTGCTCGAAGCGGCGCACGCGACCCTCGCGGTGCTGGTCCACGACGACGGCACCCTGGCCGGTGTCATGACGCGCACCGGCGCGGTCCGCGACGGCATCTACACCCCGGCCGTGGACCGGAACGGCACGCTGCGCATCGCGGCCGCGGTCGGTGTGAACGGCGATATCCCGGGCAAGGCGAAGGCTCTGGTCGACGCAGGCGCGGACGTCCTGGTCATCGATACCGCCCACGGTCACCAGGAGAAGATGCTCGAGTCCCTGCGTGCGGTCGCGGACCTGAAACTGGGCGTGCCGCTGGTGGCGGGCAATGTGGTCTCCGCGGCCGGAACCCGCGATCTGGCCGAGGCCGGGGCCGACATCGTCAAGGTCGGCGTGGGCCCGGGCGCCATGTGCACCACCCGCATGATGACCGGCGTCGGCCGCCCGCAGTTCTCCGCGGTCGCCGAATGTGCCACGGCCGCAAAGGATCTCGGCGTGCACATCTGGGCCGACGGCGGAGTCCGCCATCCCCGCGACGTGGCCCTGGCCCTGGCCGCGGGCGCGTCGAACGTGATGATCGGCTCCTGGTTCGCCGGTACCTACGAATCGCCCGGTGATCTGCGCATGGACCGCGACGGCAACGCCTACAAGGAGAGCTTCGGCATGGCCTCCAAGCGCGCCGTGGCCGCCCGCACCGCCGCCGACAATGGATTCGATCGCGCCCGCAAGGCGCTGTTCGAAGAGGGCATCTCCTCCTCCCGGATGCGGCTGGATCCGGAACGTCCCGGCGTCGAGGACCTCATCGACCACATCTGCTCGGGTGTGCGCAGCGCCTGCACCTACGCCGGGGCCCGCACGCTCGCCGAACTGCACGAGAAGGCGGTGCTCGGCGTGCAGTCGGCCGCCGGTTTCGCGGAAGGACGCCCGCTGCCCTCGGGGTGGTAAGGCTCACCACACTCACCACGGCTCGCGGAGGGCGATCCGGCAGGATCCGGCACACACCGGGCGTCTCCGCGTTCGCCGCGAGCCCGATCCGCCGCACCGGAGGGGTCGCGGCGCGCCGTGCCGCTCGGTCGCCGCGAAGATCCCGGTAACATAGGTTGTGCCGACCGGCGGACCTCCGCCGACCGGCATTGCGTTTAGTTCGGCTCGTCCACTTGCGAAAGGAACCAGTTGTCACCCGCGTCCGAGGGCGCCACACAGGAGGGCTCCTCTACCGAGCCGGGTGACCAACCCGGCGCCTCCGTCTCCGCAGATCCTCCGTTACCCGGTGGGCGGTGCCGATCGTGTCCGTAGTGCTCACCATCGTCAGCCTGCTGGGATTCATCGCGCTCACCGCGGGCACGGCGATCTTCGTCGCTGCCGAATTCTCGCTCACCGCACTCGAGCGCAGCACCGTCGAAGCGCACGCCCGCGAGGGCGATCGTCGCGCGCGCCAGGTCCGCCACGCGCACCGCACCCTGTCGTTCCAGCTGTCGGGCTCCCAGCTCGGCATCACCATCACCACCCTGGTCACCGGTTATATCGCCGAACCGGTGCTGGCCCGGCTCATCGAGCCGATCTGCACCGCGCTCGGCGCGGGCCCCGGAACCGCGCAGGGCGTTTCCCTGTTCATCGCGCTGGTGCTGGCGACCTCGCTGTCGATGACCTACGGCGAGCTGGTCCCCAAGAACATCGCGATCGCCAAACCGCTGACCACCGCGCGCTGGACGGCCGGTCCGATGATCGTGTTCACCACCGTCTTCTCCTGGCTGATCAAACTGCTCAACGGCGCCGCGAACTGGGCGGTGCGCCGGCTGGGCATCGAACCGGCCGAGGAACTGCGGTCGGCACGCTCGCCGCAGGAGCTGGGTTCGCTGGTGCGCACCTCCGCGATGCGGGGCTCGCTCGATCAGCGCACCGCCCTCGTGGTGGACCGCTCGCTGCTGTTCGGTGAGCGCAGCGCCGAGGATCTGATGACGCCGCGGGTGAAGATCGAAACGCTGGATCAGAACGACACCATCGCCGACCTCATCGCCGCCGCCGGCCGCACCGGCCTGTCCCGTTTCCCGGTCATCGACGGCGATCTGGACAACACCCTCGGCATCGTGCACGTCAAACAGACATTCCTGTATCCGGTCGCGCAGCGCGGCACCATCGCGCTGTCCTCGATCGCGCGGCCGGTGCCGATCGTGCCCGCCAGCCTCGACGGCGACACCGTGCTGGAACGGGTGCGCGCGGACGGGATGCAGCTCGCGCTGGTCGTCGACGAATACGGCGGCACCGCGGGCCTGGTGACCATGGAGGACATCATCGAGGAGATCCTCGGCGACGTCCGCGACGAGCACGACGAGGAGGAACTCGACGTGCGCCGCACCGCCCTGGGCTGGAACTGTTCCGGGCTGCTGCGCATCGACGAGGTGTCCCGGGCCACCGGCTACGACGCGCCCGAGGGCGAATACGACACCCTCGGCGGACTGGTCCTGACCACCCTGGGCCGCATTCCGCTGGCCGGCGACGAGGTGCTGCTGCCCACCCCGAGCGCGACCAACGGGCACGCGATGCAGCCGCACACCCACGGCGGCTGGCTGGCCCGGGTGGAACGCATGGACGGACGACGCATCGACCGGGTGCTGCTGCAGCCGGTGGACGCCGATGCGGTGACGACGTGGGAGCTCAGCCATGGGTGATCTGTTCGGACTGTTGCTCACCGTCGTTCTGCTCGGCGCCAACGCCTTCTTCGTCGGCGCGGAGTTCGCGCTCATCTCCGCCCGCCGTGACCGGCTGGAAACCCTTGCCGCCCAAGGTAAACGGGGAGCAGGCACGGTGATCGGCGCGGCCGAGCATCTGTCGATGATGCTGGCCGCCGCCCAGCTGGGCATCACCATCTGTTCGCTGCTGCTGGGCCGCATCGGCGAACCGGCGATCGCGCATCTACTCGAGCGCCCGTTCGACCTGGTCGGCGTGCCGGATCAACTGCTGCATCCGGTGGGATTCGCGCTGGCCCTGGGCCTCGTGGTGATCCTGCACATGCTGATGGGCGAGATGATTCCGAAGAACATCGCCCTGGCCGGGCCGGAGCGGGTGGCGTTGCTGCTGGTGCCGATCATGCTGTGGTGGTTGCGCCTGGCCCGTCCCCTGATCGGCCTGTACAACCTGGCGGCCAATCTCACCCTGCGCGCGCTGCGCATCGAGCCCAAGGACGAGCTCGACGCGACCGTGTCGTCGGTGGAGCTGGCGGAGATGATCGGCGAATCCCGCTCGGAAGGTCTCATCGACGAAGAAGAGCATCGCCGCCTCACCCAGGCGCTGGGCACCACCGACCGCATCGTCGCCGATGTGATGGTGCCGCTGGCCACGACGCGCTGCGTGCCGCTGCGCGGTGACGGCACCACCCTGGGCGATATCGAATCCGCGGTCGCCGAGACCGGCTTCTCCCGCTATCCGGTGCGCGCCGGCGACGGCTCCCTGGTGGGCTATCTGCACGTCAAGGACGTGCTGGACAAGGTGGCCGACGATTCGGCCGGGCCGTCGACGCCGATCCCGCGCACCGATATCCGGCCGCTGCCGACGCTGAGCATGGGCACCACGCTCTACGAGGCGCTGGCCCGGTTGCGCCGCACCAACAGTCATCTGGGCCGGGTCATCGACACCCGCGGCAATACCGTCGGCATCGTCGCGCTCGAGGATCTGGTGGAAGAGTTCGTGGGCACCGTGCGCGATGCCACCCACCGGGTGGCGGAATGACCGTGGACGCGACACCGGCTGCGGCGCAGGACCTTCGGGTCCTGCCGCCGGCGCAGTGGCGGAACCGGGCGCAGGCGCATCGGGACCGGGTCGACGAGATGGTCGGCCCGTACCTGCGGCAACGCGCCGACGGCCGCAAACATCCGGTGATCGACTTCCTGTTCACCTATTACGGGCACAAACCGGCCCAGTTGCGCCGCTGGCATCCGGGTTTCGGCGTGGCTCTGGCCGATGCCGAAGAGTACGCGCAGCGCCGCGGCTATCACCGCGTCGAGACGGCCGCCGGCCCGGTCCATACCGCCGACCCGGCCTTTCTCGACCGCCGCCGCGACACCGTGGAATTCGTCGCGGCCCTGCTGGCGGCCACCGCAGCGCGGCCGGCGCAACTGTCCTGCTTCGGATTACACGAATGGGCGATGGTCTACCGCAGCGAGGATGTGCGCCACCGGCAGGTCCCGCTGCGGCTCGGCCGTGCCGGCACCGACGCCGTGGTCGATTCGATGTCGTTGCGCTGCACGCACTTCGACGCCTTCCGCTTCTTCACCCCGGAGGCGGCGCCGCGCAATATCGAACAACTCACCCGCGACGACCAGATCCGCCGGGAACAGCCCGGCTGCCTGCACGCGGGGATGGATCTGTACAAGTGGGCATTCAAGCTGGTCCCGCTGATCGACTCGGATCTGCTGCTGGACTGCTTCGCCCTGGCCTGCGCCGCCCGCGAAATCGATATGCGCGCCAGCCCGTACGACCTCACCGACTACGGCTACCGGCCGATCGCCATCGAAACCCCCGGCGGCCGTGCCGAATACGTTCGTGCCCAGTCCGAGCTGGCCCGGCGGGCGGAGCCGTTGCGCACCGAACTGCTCGGCCGTTGCCGGGCACTGCTCGGGTCGTCCTGAGCGGACGGCGCCGAGCGGCTCAGTTCGCGCGGCGGATACTCAATTCCGCCGTGGCGTCGTAGATCCACGACATATCCGCCGCCGCGAAATCCGCCAGCCACGTGGGCGGCGCTGCCGCGGTGAGGGTTTCGAAGTTCCAGTAGTCCTTCCACAGCGAGACGCGCCCGTCGCGGACCCGGTGCACGGAGACGAACGGCAGCTCGGCGCGCTCGCCCGTGGGCCACACCCAGGTTTCGGAGTGCTCGTAGATCACGTCCGGGCCGTCGGCGACCAGCAGCCCGTCGTGATTGGTGTATTCGGACAGCCCGGCCAGTCCGATGCGCAGGCGTTTGACGGTATCGGCCGGCCCTTTCGCGGCCAGCGTGGGACCGGTCGGCACGTCGAGGTAGATGCAGTCCTCGGTGAGCGATGCGGCCACCGCGTCCCAGTCGCGCCGGGCCAGCGCCGCCCACAGCCGCCGCACGACCGCGCGCGGATCATCGTTGTCGGACATACCTTTTCCTCGCTCTCCGGATTTCCGGTTGCTTTCCGGTCCCGCGCCGGGCGCGGTTACACCACCGGGTCGATGGTGGCGTTGATGGTGTGAATGGTGCCGTCGGGAATGACGAAGGTTTCGGTGATGTCGACGGTCATCAACCGCACCCCGGCGACACCGGAGTCGAGCAGATAGCGCGCGGTCACCACATCACCGCATTCGGTCATCCGCAGATCGCGAATGTCCTGAATCACCGAATACTGGACGCCGTGATTCAGCTCCTGTGTCAATTGCGGGCCCGAATAGCCCGTCTTCAACCCGGCTTCGACACGGGTGGCGTCCGGCGCGAACGGCACCGCGCTCGCATCGTGTGAGACCAGCGCATCGATATACGCGCGGGCGACGGCCTGCCGGGGCGTATCGGCCGGATTCGGTGCTGCCGCAGCCATTCCCACTCCGGCGTTCAACGCGGCAGCCACCGCACCCGATATGACTGCAACGTGTTTCATTCCCATTCGCAGAGTTTGTCTCACGTGTTGCTGTGGCGCAACAGCTCGGTGGCCCCGGACGGCTTTCCCCGAAAACAGACCCGATGAGAAGGTGGGTGGGTTACCGTTTCGATGCATTGCCCGCAACCGGCGGTACCGACTACCTCCGCGCGTGGGACGCGTAACCCGTTTCACTGTGGAAGGTGGGGGTCCCGCAATGGCGCGGAGGTCGAGCAGGCGCACGCCCAAACCACTCATCGCCGCGGCCGCGGCCCTACTCGCCGCCGCGATTCTGCCGGTCGGCGGCGCATCGGCGGATCTGCAATCCGATATCGCCACCCAGGTGCAGCAATTCCTCGATATCGGCAAGGTCGCGGTGCCCCCGGCCGACTGCGGCCCGGGTTCGCGGCCGGAAACCGGTATGCAGGGCGATGTTCCGGCCGCCGACCGCGCCTCCGGCCGCAGCACGCAGGGCTACAGCTGCAACATGTCGTTCGTCGGCGGATATGCCGGCCACGGCGCCGGCATCACCTCGACCACCTACGACCACTGCTCCTACACCGGCTCGTTCTTCCCCGGCGATCTGCTCGGTCCCGCCCAGGGTGTGCAGGTGATCGACGCCTCCGATCCAGCGCATCCGGTGTTGAGCACCACCCTCACCGAACCGGCGATGATGGCCGGAACCTGGGAGAGCCTGAAGGTCAACACCGCGAGAAAACTGCTGGTGGGCACCGGAGTTCCGTTCCTGGAGGGTACCGGCTACCTGTCGGTCTACGACATCTCCGACTGCGCGCATCCGCGGCTGCTCAATCCGGGGCCGGGCACCAACCTGGCCATGCCCCTGCCCATCACCACCCATGAGGGCGGCTTCTCCCCCGACGGCCGGACCTATTGGGCCTCGGGCATCGCACCCGGCTTCGTCAGCGCGGTCGACCTCACCGATCCGGCGAATCCGCACGTGATCTGGCAGGGGCTCACCGGCATCGAGGCGCACGGCTTCGGCATCAGTCCCGACGGCAACCGCATGTATCTGTCGGCCCTGGGCGGATTCACGGTGCTCGATATCAGCGCGGTTCAGCGGCGCGATCCGAATCCGCAGGTCAACCACATCGGCCGGGTGTTCTGGACCGACGGCTGGGCGACCCAGCACAGCGTGCCGGTGAGCTACGACGGCACACCGTATCTGTTCACCGTCGACGAGGCGGGAGCCGGCGGGGTGAAACTGGTCGACATCTCCGACGAGAACAACCCCAAGGTGGTCGAGAAGATCAAATTGCGGATCGATCTGCCGGAGAATCAGGACAGCATGCTCGCCTCCTCGATGGGCGGTTCGGTGTTCTCCTACGACCCGCACTACTGCGCGGCCGACCGTCCCGAGAATCCGACGGCACTGGCCTGCGGGTGGGAATCGTCCGGCATCCGGGTGTTCGATGTGCGCGATCCGTTCCAGGTGCACGAGATCGCCTACTTCAATCCGCCCGCCCGCACGGGACAGAATCTGCAACTGTGGAACTCGCCGCACGCGCTGGGTTCGCTGATCGGACCACCGGCGCTGGAGGGCTTTTCGGTCGCGCGCGCCATTCTGGACGGGAAATTCGATCCGGCCCAGGCCCTGTCACCGCGCACCGGGATGCTGGCCTTCGGTGACGTGTCCTCCGACTGGTGTTTCGCGCCTCCGGAATGGCACGGCAGCCAGCTGTGGACCTCCTGCAACGACAACGGATTCATGGTGTTGCAGCTGGACAACGACGTGTATTCACCACCGGCCGACCAGCATTCGATCGTGGGGTCCTAGATGTCGCGATGGCTGCGCTGGGGCTCCTATGCGGCGGCGGCGTTGATCCTGCTGGTGATCGGCGCCGCGTTGCGGCCGGTCGTCCTGCCCGAGAACCACACCGCCGCACCGGTTCTCGACGCCAGCGAAATCGGATTCGCCCAGGATATGACCGCTCACCATCAGCAGGCGATCCAGATGGTGCAGCGTCTGGACCCCGGGGTCGATCCACAGGTACTGCGGCTGGCACAGCAGATCGACCAGTCGCAGCGGGTGGAGATCGGCACGATGCTCGGATGGCTGCGCCTGGCGAACGCCGCCCCGATGTCGGATCACCCGATGGCATGGATGACAGCGGATACGGTTTCCGGCCACCATCACGCGGCGAGCGGGCCCGCCACCACCGCGCCGGCGGCCGGCATGCCGGGAATGGCGAGCACGGCCGAACTGGACCGGCTCTCGGCCGCCCGGGGGCGTGACGCGGAAATCCTTTTCCTGCAACTGATGTACCGCCATCACGAGGGCGGCATCGCGATGGCTCGCGCCGCCGACCGGCAGATCGCCTCCGGCCCGGCGAAGGAGCAGGCCCGGGCCATGCTCGTCGCCCAGAGCCAGGAGACCGGGTTGATCGCGCTGATGCTGAACCAGCGCGGCGCGCAACCACTCCCCTAGGCCGATTCCGGCGGCCACGGTCGACCGCTGCCGTGTCCGCAGGTTCGGCGGCCGCGGCGAGAGGGCCGGTCCGTGCGAATCGTCCGGCGGACCCGAGGATGTCGGTGGGTGCCGCTATGGTCCCTGGGTCGGCACACAATCGAGAGGTTCGGACGCGGATGACTGTCGGTACGGCGATCACCATTCCCACGCATATCCACGGTTATCCGGATCTGGCGTTCGGCGGCTACGTGGCGGGCATGCTCGCCGATCGCGTCGGCGGTGAGGTGCGCGTCGACTTCCGGCGCGGCGTTCCGGTGCGCACCCCGGTCCTGATCACCGACTCCGAATCCGGCAGCGTGCTCACCGATTCCGACGGCACAATCCTCGCCGAGGCGAGTCCGGGTTCGGTGGAATTGGCCGTCACCCCGCCACCCGCATGGGAAGAGGCGGTGGTCGCGTCTCGCGACTCGTTCGCCGCGGGCCGGCCCATTCCCGACTGCTACGGCTGCGGCACCGCGAATGCACCGGGCCGGGGCCTGCGACTGTATCCCTGGCGGATGCGCGACCACGATCTCGTCGCTGCCGCCTGGGTTCCCGATGCCGAATTGGCCGGGCCCGGAGGGCATCTGACCACGGAGAACATCTGGTCGGCGGTCGACTGCCCCGGCGGCTGGGCAGCCATCGAACTGTCCGGAATGCGACCCGGGGGCGTCACCGCCGCCCTCACCACCCGTCGCATCGGACCGGTACGCGCCGGGGAGAAGTACCTGGTGTGGTCCTGGCCGATCGCCGCCTCCGGGCGCAAACACACTGTCGGCGTGGCTATTTCGACCCCGAAGGGCGATCTGCGGGTCCTGGCCGAAGCGCTGTGGGTCGAGCCCCGGCGGTAACCTCCCCTGCCGGTCAGCCCGGCAACTCCTGGCTGCCCGACACCACTGATCAGCTCCCGACTGACCCGAAACCACTGCGGCACAACATCTCACGATGGCATACCGCGAGCTCCCGGCACCGTGCCGACGAATCTCGCGATCGGTTCGCCTACTCTCCGGCGCCCACCAGACTGCGATAGGCGGCAGCGTAGGAATCCGGGCGTACGTCGCCCATCAACAGGTACTGCTGCAGGAAGCCCATCATCGCGCCGAGCATGACCTGGGCGAGCGCGTCGATATCGGCTGCGGCGGAGAGCAATCCGGCCTCGCGGGCGCGCAGCAGCAAATCCCGCCAGGCGGTCCGGACCTGAGCCAGGCGTTGACGGACGATCCCGGCCACCACCTCGTCCCGCCCGGCCTCCGCCCACGCCTGCACCGCGACGCGCGGAATATCACCGTCGCGAGCCAGATCCGCGATCTGCCCGAGCACGGACTCCAGCGCATCGATCGGCGCCACCGGCGTCGCCCCCTCGGTGAGCCGAGCCAGATTCGCCGTCATCCGGCCGAGCACGGAGTCGGCGATCGCGCGGATGATGTCGTTCTTGGAGGCGAAGTAGCCGTAGACCGCTCCCGCCGACATCCCCGATTCGGCGATCACCGCCGACATCGTCGTCTTGTGGAATCCCTCCCGGGCCACACAGCGCACGGCGGCGGCGATGAGCTGGTCCCGCCGGGCGGTGCGACGCGTTTCGGTCAGTCGCGGCATGTCCGCATCATAAAAAGAACGTTCGTTCTTGACAATCTCCCGGCTGCGGGCGCATGCTCGGGATACAAAAAGAACGTTCCTTCTCTTTGGAGTTGCGATGCGACCGTCGCCCGCCACCGTTCTCGGACCGGTTCTGGCCCTGTCCGCCCTGATCACCGTGCTGGTCACGGCCTTCGCCTGGCCTACCGGCAACCTGGCCCCACGTCACCTCCCGGTCGGGCTGGCCGGCCCGGCCCCCGCCGTCGAACAGATGCGTCAGGGCCTCGGCACGCTCGGCGATTCGGCGATCGACACGACGACGTATCCCGACCGCACGACGGCCGTTCAGGCCATCGAGGATCGCGATATCTACGGCGCCATCGTGATCGGCGCGAACGGACCGGAGGTGTTGACCGCCTCCGCAGCCGGTCCGGCCGTCGCCCAAGCCCTGAGCGAAGCCGCCCGAAGCATGAGCCGATCCGCTGCGCCGCAGACGAATTCCGGGCAGTCGCCACAGCCCGGTAGTCCTGCCGCGGCCCCACCCGCACCCAGCAGCTCTATGCCGCAACAGCTTTCGCCGACGCCGGTGGTCACCGATGTCGTCGCCACGCCTGCCGCCGACCCGCACGGCGCGGTATTCGGCCTCACCCTGGTCCCCATGGTCATCGGCGGCCTGTTGACCGGCGCCGCCCTGTCGCTGCTGACGCTGGGCCGCACCGCCCGGATCGGCGCGGCCGTGGCCGTCGCACTCATCGCCGGATTCGCCGTCACCGCCGTACTGCACACCTGGCTCGACGTGCTGACCGGAAATTACCTCGCCAACGCGGGAGTGGTCGCCCTGGCCATCGGCGCGATCGCACTCGCACTGCTCGGCCTGCGCGCCGTGCTCGGCCTCGCCGGACTCGGTGTGGGCGCGGCAACGTTTGTCGCATTGGGCATCCCACTCTCCGGCGCTATGTCCGCACCGGAACTGCTGCCGACCGGCTGGGGCACCCTGGGAACACTGCTCCCGCCCGGCGCGGCCGCCACCGCGCTGCGCTCGACCGCCTATTTCGGCGGTGCGGGCTCGGCAGCGGCACTGGCGGTGCTGAGCTGCTGGGCCGTGGGCGGCTTGCTGCTGGCGACTGTTCCCCGGCGCAACCGCCACCTTCCCGAGCCGGCGCACGACACCGAACCCGCACAGCTCGCCCGGACGGCGTGATCGCCCCGGAGACGACCCGGGGCAGCCGACCCCAGTTGTGGCCCACGATACAATCGGGCCTGCTCAATCGATGCCGACCGCGACCACGCGACTACCCATGGGTAACATGACAGGCGTACTTTTTCCATCCGGCTTTCTCGAAATGAGGCAGTAGATGACAGAGCGGATTCAGGTCGGCGGGCTCCAGGTGGCCAAGGTTCTTCACGACTTCGTGGAGAACGAGGCGCTCCCCGGCTCCGGCGTAGATTCCGCCGCGTTCTGGACCGGTGCGGAGAGCGTCATCAACGACCTCGCTCCCCGCAACCGCGCCCTGCTGGCCGAACGCGACGAGATCCAGGGCAAACTCGACGCCTGGCACGCCGAGAACCCGGGTAAGGGCTACGACAAGGCCGCCTACAAGAAGTTCCTCGCCGAGATCGGCTACCTGCGCGAGGAGCCCGCCGATTTCGCCATCGGCACCCAGAACGTCGACGACGAGATCGCGACCACCGCCGGCCCGCAGCTGGTCGTGCCGGTGAGCAACGCGCGCTTCGCCATCAACGCCGCCAACGCGCGCTGGGGCTCGCTCTACGACGCGCTCTACGGCACCGACGCCATCTCCGAGGCCAACGGCGCGGAGAAGGGCACCAGCTACAACAAGGTCCGCGGCGACAAGGTCATCGAGTGGGCGCGCAACTTCCTCGACGACGCGGTGCCGCTGATCACCGGCTCGCACGTCGGCTCCAAGGCCTACAAGATCGTCGACGGTGAACTCGAGGTCACCCTCGAGGACGGCACCGACATCGGGCTGGCCGATTCCTCGGCCCTGGTCGGCTACCTGGGCGATCCGTCCGCGCCGAGCTCGATCCTGCTGCGCCACAACGGTTTGCACATCGACATCCAGATCGACCCGGAATCGCCGATCGGCAAGACCGACGACGCGGGCGTCAAGGACGTCGCGCTCGAGTCCGCGGTCACCACGATCATGGACTTCGAGGACTCGGTCGCCGCGGTCGACGCCGAGGACAAGGTGCTCTGCTACCACAACTGGCTGGGCCTGATGAAGGGCGATCTGGCCGAAGAGGTCAGCAAGGGTGGCAAGACCTTCACCCGCACCATGAACCCGGACCGGGTGTACACCGGCCTCGACGGCAACGACGTGGTCCTGCACGGCCGCTCGCTGCTGTTCGTCCGCAACGTGGGCCACCTGATGACCTCCGACGCGATCCTCGACGCGGAGGGCAACGAGGTGCCCGAGGGCATCCTCGACGGCCTGATCACCTCGCTGATCGCGGTGCACTCGCTCAACGGCAACGCCAAGGTCAGCAACTCGCGCACCGGTTCGGTGTACATCGTGAAGCCGAAGATGCACGGCCCCGACGAGGTCGCCTTCGCCAACGAGCTGTTCGGCCGGGTCGAGGATGTGCTGGGCCTGCCCCGCAACACCCTCAAGGTCGGCATCATGGACGAGGAGCGCCGCACCACCGTCAACCTCAAGGCCTGCATCGCGGCCGCGAAGGACCGCGTGGTGTTCATCAACACCGGCTTCCTGGACCGCACCGGCGACGAGATCCACACCTCCATGGAGGCCGGCGCGATGATCCGCAAGGCCGAGATGAAAAAGCAGCAGTGGATCCTGGCGTACGAGGACTGGAACGTCGACAAGGGCCTGGCCACCGGCCTGCAGCACAAGGCGCAGATCGGTAAGGGCATGTGGGCCATGCCGGATCTGATGCACGACATGCTCGAGCAGAAGATCGGCCACCCGCGCGCCGGCGCCACCACCGCCTGGGTGCCCTCCCCGACCGCCGCCACCC
Source organism: Nocardia sp. NRRL WC-3656 (assembly GCF_000720265.1). Lineage (NCBI taxonomy): Bacteria > Bacillati > Actinomycetota > Actinomycetes > Mycobacteriales > Nocardiaceae > Nocardia > Nocardia sp. NRRL WC-3656. Next base: position 71,772 of record NZ_JOJF01000025.1, read on the forward strand.
TGCACGCCACCCACTACCACCTGGTGGACGTGTTCAAGCGGCAGGCCGAGATCGCCAAGGGCGGCCCGCGCGCCACCGTCGACCAGATCCTGGAGATCCCGCTGGCCGCCGACACCAACTGGTCGGCCGAGGAGATCCGCAACGAGCTGGACAACAACTCGCAGTCCATCCTGGGCTACGTGGTCCGCTGGATCGATCAGGGCGTCGGCTGCTCCAAGGTGCCCGACATCAACGATGTCGCGCTCATGGAAGACCGTGCGACCCTGCGCATTTCGAGCCAGCTGATGGCGAACTGGCTGCGCCACGGCATCGTCACCGAGGAGCAGATCGTCGAGAGCCTGGAGCGCATGGCGCCCGTCGTGGACCGGCAGAACGCCGGCGACGCCGCCTACAAGCCGATGGCCCCCGACTTCGCCGGCAGCGTCGCCTTCCAGGCCGCCAAGGAACTGATCCTCGAAGGTGCCTGCCAGCCCAACGGCTACACCGAGCCCATCCTGCACCGCCGCCGCCGTGAGGCGAAGGCGCTCGCCGCGAAGGGCTGATCCGACACTCGTCGCGACCCTGTCGCGGCGAACGGCTTACGAAGCAGCCCCGGTCGTATCGAACGACCGGGGCTGCTTCGCGTTCGGAACTCTTCGCTACCGCAGCTTCACCGCGCAAACCTGGCGTTTCGGCCCCAGGCCCTGCGACACATCCGGGCGCTCGGGCGCGGGAATGCGCGGCGGTATCGAACCGTTGCCGCCACATATGCGAATTCTGGTCGTATATGCGCATCCCGAACCCGATTCGCTCACCGGAGCTCTCAAAGATGTTGCGGTGGAACACCTTCGCGGTGCCGGACATGAGGTCGTGGTCAGCGATCTGTATGCGATGGGCTGGAAGGCGCAGGCCGATGCCGCCGATTTCGGTGAGTCCGGTGCGGGCACCTTCATGCAGGCCTCCGGCGAGGCGTACAGCAACGGCACGCTGGCCACCGATATCACGGCCGAACAGGACAAACTGCGGTGGGCCGACGCGGTGCTGCTGCACTTTCCGCTGTGGTGGTACTCGATGCCCGCCATCCTCGAGGGCTGGGTGGACCGGGTGTTCACCAACGGCTTCGCCTACGGATCCGGCAGCACGGCGCTGCCCCGATACGGTGCGGGCGCGATTGTCGCGGATCGACGCGATCGAGCCGATCCCGTACCGCACCCAGAACGGCGGCGATTACGACCGCAGCCTGCGGCTCCGGGACGGCTTGGGCCGCGACGCGACCGGATTCGGGCTGCACCGCGCAGGCTGAGATGCGCACCAGGCTGCAGACCGAACGCACAGATCCGATCCCCCTACGCCGGTCGCGGCGTGGCCGAACACACACACGACTCCGCGAGGTCAGGGAATAGTTCGAACACCCCCAGCGCTGTAACTGCGGCAACGGGGGGTTCTCGCGTCGTCCGCCGGATCGGTTGCGGCGACGAAAAAATGACCCGACAACGGCGGTAACGCTGTGTCACCATGACAACGATGATCAACCGGTCCCGCCGCACAGCGGGGCCACTCGACGAGTAACGGGAAGGAGGAGGTGGCCGATGTATCCGAAGAGTATGCGCGACGAGATGAACGATCTTGCCGGGCAACGACATTCGACCGGCGTCGAGCAGTCGCAGAGCATTCTGCGGCACGCCGAGCGGGAATCCGGTCGCCTCTTCCGGCAGGCCTGATCGGCTCCCCCTCCTCTCCTCGTTCCACTTTTTCACGAAACATGGTGACCCCCATGCTGTCTCGTCACGCCGAAAGACCCCTCGCTCCCGACAACTGGATACACGCCGAGGTACTGGTCCTCAACGCCTCCTACGAGGCGCTGACCGATATCGGCGCAGATCGCGCGGTCGTGCTGGTGATCAGCGGGACCGCCGAGACCGTGGCCGAGCGGCAACCGCATTTCCCGATTCGCTCCAAGCATCTGGAAATCGCTCTGCCGCAGACGATCCGGTTGCTGCGCTACGTCTATCTCGAGCACAGCGTGCTCGTGCACGACGAGAGCCGGGCCACCCTCGCGGGTGTGCTGCGGCGGGACCGTCACCGGTGCGGATACTGCGCCGGTTGGGCCCGCACCGTCGACCACATCCGCCCGCGCAGCCGGGGCGGACCCAATACCTGGAACAACTTGGTCGCCGCCTGCGGACCGTGCAACACCCGCAAGGCCGACCGCACCCCGGACGAGGCCGGGATGCGACTGCTCTGGGAACCCAAGGCGCCCACCGACATGCAGCGGCGGCAACGGCGGATCTGGAAGGACCTCGTCGCCACGGGCGCACAGTGAACAGCCACCGGCGCACAGTGAACACCCGCACATCCCGAGGAAGGAGGGATCCGATATGACAACTACGACTCCGGCACTCACCCTGGTGGATCTGCTCCCGGTCTCGGATACACAGAGCTGGGACCAGGCCGCATGCAAGGGTGACCCGAACCACGATGCCTGGTTCCCGTACCCGTCGCAGGACTTCGACTACGCGCGCGGAATCTGCGCCGGCTGCCCCATTCGCCGGCAGTGCGCGGAGTTCGCGGCCGGCACCGGCCAGTCCGGTGTGTGGGGCGGTCACGAATTCGACCGCGGCAAGCTGATCCGCGACTGAGAACGACACGTGCGAGTGGTCCGCGTCACTCGCACGATCCGAGCCCGGCGCTCGACCGATCCTGGTCGAGCGCCGGTTTTCGCGTGACCATACACTGGAAAATCGTGGGCACACATCGCAGCGCGGACGGATCACGGGGCGTCAGCAAAGGTTTGGTTATCACCGTGGTGGCGGTCCTGCTGCTGATCGCGGCGGTCGCCGGTTGGTTCTGGCTCAGCAATCGTTCGGCATCGGAGAACCGCAGCGCCGCCGGCCAGTGCATCGAGGGCCCGGTGACGCTCGCGGTCACCGTCGATCCCGATATCGCCGCTCCCGTGCGCGCCGCCGCCGACCGCTACAACGCCACCCACCCCCAGGTCCGCGATCACTGCGCGAAGGTCTCCGTCACCGAACGGACCACCGCCGCGATGGTGACCGGGCTCACCGCACCGAACTGGGACGCCAAGCTCGGCCCGCAACCCGGCCTCTGGATTCCGAGTTCTTCGCGCGCGGTCGAGCAGATGCGGGTGCCGGGACTGGTCCAGGGCACGCCCGCCTCGATCGCCGTCAGCCCGATCGCGGTGGCCGCGCCCGGCCCCCTGGCGCAAGCAATGGAGAAGGCCAACCTCAGCTGGTCGGACCTGGCGCGGCTGCAGCGCGGGTCGCTCGGCGATATCGGCCTCGGCAGCTGGGGCCCGCTGCGGATGGCGATGCCACCGGGTGACGATTCACTGGCCGCCGCGGTCGCGGTCGGGTCGGCCGTCTCCGGCTCCGATCCGCTGACCGATGAGTCCGCCGCGTCCGGTCAGGTCATCGCCGCCATTTCCGGATTGGCCGCCGACGCACCGGCATCCGGGGACACCGCCTCCGCGCTGGCGGCGGTCACCGATTCCGCGCAAGGCCCCAACTCCCCGATTCATGCGGTAGCAGTTACCGAGCAGCAAGCCAAGACGCGGCCGAGCGTCGCGCTGTTCCATCCGACCGGTGCCGCGCCGGTCGCCGATCACCCCGCCGCGATGCTCACCGGAAGCTGGGTCGACAAGACCCAGAACCTGGCGGCCGGCATGTTCGCCGACTTCCTGCGCACTCCCGAACAACAGAAGCTGTTCACCGACAACGGATTCGGCGCCGCGGCCGCCACACCCGCCGCGGTGCCGGCGAAGTCGGTCCTCGATCGGGTGCAGTCGGTGCTCGCCCATCCGGTGCTGGGCGTGCAGGCCACCATTCTCATCGACACCTCGGCGTCGATGGCGCCCAGCGACGGTTCGATGTCGCGGTTGAACAACGCTCTCGCCGCGGTCCAGTCGACCCTCGACACCATGCCGCCGGATTTCGGTGCCGGCGCCTGGATCTACGCCAATCAATTGACCGACGGCAATCCGTATCGAATGGTCGCGCCCACCCAGGCGCTCACACCGCAACACCGCTCCGAATTGTCCACAGCCCTGGGCAATGTCACGCTGGCCGGTTCGAGCACCGACCGCACCTACCCGTCGCTCGAGGCCGCCTACCGCAGCGCGGTGAAGAACTATTCCCCGGGTAAGACCAATTCGGTGCTTCTCATCACCGGCGGCCCCAACGACAATTCCTCGGTGACCGGGGATCAGCTGATCACCGATATCACCGGCGTCGCCGATGCCGCGCATCCGGTGCGAGTGGATGTGATCGTCGTGGGCGGCCAGGGCGCGCAGACCCTGCAGAATCTGGCTCAGAAGACCGGGGGCACCTACACCAAGGTCAGCACCTCCGACGACATGACCTTCGGCACCGCGGTCAACCATGCGCTGACCACGCCGTAGGGCTGTTCGCCGCCGACTTCACCAGCCAGCGGATCTCGGGCACCGTCACAGCCGCTAGTGCTAGTAAGATGCAAGCAGTTGGCGAAGGAGGTGTGGTGTCCGAGGAACAGCGGTCGGAACAGCGGTCGGGCTGTCCGATCAACGCCGCCGTCGAGGTGGTCGGCGATCGGTGGACGATGCTGGTGCTGCGCGACATCATGTTCGGCGACCGCCGTCATTTCCGGCAGCTGCAGTCCCGGTCGGAGGAGGGCATCGCCTCCAATATCCTCGCCGACCGGCTCAAAACCCTCGTCGACGCCGGACTGCTGACCCGCGACGAGGTCCGCCGTGGACAGCGCGCCACCTACAGCCTCACCGAACCCGCGATCCAGCTGGTTCCGGTCCTGGCCGCTCTCGCCTCCTGGGGCCTGCGACACCGTCCGACCACCCCCGAATTGCGCGTCCGCGCGGAACTGCTCGAGGCCGGCGGCCCGCAACTGTGGGCGGAATTCATGGACGAGTTGCGCGAACGCCACCTCGGCATCGCGCGCCCGGATACCGGCAAGCCGACCGCCACCGAACGTCTCGCCGAGGCCTACGCGCAGGCGGTCGCCGCCGAAGCGTGACCGCCTGCGCTCGGCCGATCACTCAGTCGGTGTATGCCTCGAGCGGCGGGCACGAGCACACCAGATTGCGGTCACCGAAGGCTCCGTCGATGCGCCGGACCGCGGGCCACACCTTGGCCCGGCCGGAGTGCACACCCAGCGGGTAGACGGCGGTCTCCCGGCTGTAGGGATAGTTCCAGTCGCCGACGAGCGAAGCGGCGGTATGCGGGGCGCCGCGCAGGGGGCTCTGCTCCACCGGCCAGGTGCCGGCGGCAACCTCGTCGATCTCGCCCTTGATCGCGATCATCGCGTCGGCGAAGGCGTCGAGCTCTTCGAGGTTCTCACTTTCGGTGGGCTCGACCATCAGCGTCCCGGCGACCGGGAAACTCATGGTCGGGGCGTGGAATCCGTAGTCGGCCAGGCGTTTTGCCACATCGTCGACGGTCACGCCGGTGCGCTTGGCGATCTCGCGCAGATCCAGGATGCACTCGTGGGCGACCATGCCGTTCTCGCCGGTGTAGAGCACCGGGAAATGCGAATCGAGCCGCCGCGCAAGGTAATTGGCCGAGGCGATCGCGGTCAGGGTGGCCCGGCGCAGGCCGTCGGCGCCCATCATCCGGATATAGGCCCAGGTGATCGGCAGGATCGAGGCCGAACCGTACCGCGCCGCAGACACCGCGTGCGAATCCGGCTGCAGCGGATCGCCCGGCAGGTAGGGCGCCAGATGTTCGCGCACCGCGACCGGGCCCACGCCGGGACCGCCACCGCCGTGCGGAATGCAGAAGGTCTTGTGCAGGTTCAGATGCGAGACGTCGCCGCCGAAGCGACCCGGACGGGCAAGTCCCACAAGGGCATTCAGATTCGCGCCGTCGACGTACACCTGTCCGCCCGCATCGTGGACGAGTGCGCACAACTCGGCCACCTCGTGTTCGTACACGCCGTGAGTGGACGGATAGGTGATCATGATGCAGGCCAGCCGGTCGGCGTGATCGGCGATCTTGGCGCGCAGATCGTCCAGATCGACGTCGCCGTTATCCCGGCATTTCACGACCTCCACCCGCAGCCCGGCCATCGCCGCCGACGCGGCGTTGGTGCCGTGCGCACTGGAGGGAATCAGGCAGGTGTCGCGGTGGGTGTCGCCGCGGTCGAGGTGATAGCGGCGGATCGCGAGCAATCCCGCGTACTCGCCCTGACTACCGGCATTGGGCTGCAGGCTCACCCGGTCGTACCCGGTGACCGCGGCCAGCCAGTGCTCGAGATCCTCGATCACCCGCAGCATGCCGGGCGCGTCCTCCAGCGGCGCGTACGGGTGCAGGCGCGCGAAACCGGGCCAGGTGATGGGCTCCATCTCGGCGGTGGCGTTGAGCTTCATGGTGCACGAACCGAGCGGAATCATGCTGCGGTCCAAGGCGATATCCTTGTCCGACAGCTGCCGCAGATACCGCAGCATCGCGGTTTCGGTGTGATAGCGGGTGAAAGCCGGATGCGTCAGATAGGCCGAGGTCCGGGTTTCGATCGAGGGCAGCGTGGCCGTCTCCGGCACTCCGTCGGCGCCGAAGCATTCCAGCACGATCGCCACTTGGGCCGCGGTGGTCGCCTCGTCACAGGCCACCGCCACATGGTCGGCGTCGACGAGACGCAGGTTGATACCGCGCCCCTTCGCCTTGGCGACCACGGCCTCGGCGCCACCGGGCACCGACACCAGGACGGTGTCGAAGAAGCGTTCGTGCACGACCGCGTCGCCGAGCCCGGTGGCGAGCCGCTCGGCGTGACCGTGCACCCGCCGCGCGATCGCGCGCAGCCCGTCGGCGCCGTGGTAGGAGGCATACATCGCGGCCACGATCGCGAGCAGCACCTGCGCGGTGCAGATGTTCGAGGTCGCCTTCTCGCGACGAATGTGCTGTTCGCGGGTCTGCAGCGCGAGCCGGTAGGCGCGGTCCCCGTCGGCGTCGACCGAAACGCCGACCAGCCGGCCGGGCAGTTGCCGCGCGTGTGCGGTGCGCACCGCGAGATATCCGGCGTGCGGACCGCCGAAGCCGAGTGGGACACCGAACCGCTGGGTGGTGCCGAAGCATACGTCGGCGCCCTGGTCCCCGGGCGGGGCGATGAGCGTCAGCGCCAGCAGGTCGGCGCCGACCGCGACCAGCGCACCCCGCGCGTGCGCCGCGGCGATCACCGCGGTCGGGTCCGCGATCCGGCCGGAGGCGCCCGGCGTCTGCAGGACCACGCCGAAGAAGTCGCCCTCGGGCAGTTCGCCGGAACTCAGATCCGCCTCGACCAGCGTGATGCCGAGCGGTTCGGCGCGGGTGGTCAGCACGGTTCGGGTCTGTGGGAACAGGTCGGCATCGATGAGCAGGCGCTGGGAGGTGCTCTTGCGGTTGGCGCGCTGAAGCAGCGTCATCGCCTCGGCGGCGGCGGTGGCCTCGTCCAGCATGGAGGCGTTGGCCACCTCCATGCCGGTCAGATCGGAGACCATGGTCTGGAAGTTCAGCAGTGCTTCGAGCCGGCCCTGGCTGATCTCGGGCTGATACGGCGTGTACGCGGTGTACCAGGCGGGGTTTTCCAGCAGGTTGCGGACCAGCACCGGCGGGGTCAGGGTGTCGTAGTAACCGAGGCCGATCATCGACGTGGCGACGGTGTTCGAATGTGCCAGCGCCGCAAGTTCGGTGAGAGCGTCGTGTTCGGAGACCGCGGCCGGCAGCGCTTCCAGGCCGGTCTCGCCGGCGGCGTCCAGAATGCTCGCGGGCACGGCACGTGCGGCGAGTTCGTCCATCGACCCGACGCCGACGGTATCGAGGATCCGATCCAGTTCGGTGGTGTCGGGTCCGATGTGGCGGTCGGCGAAACTACGGGTCACGGCAGCTCCAAGGCTCGGGCGGGTCGACCGGCACCCCGGGTGCCACCGTCGACGACTGTCGGCCCTCCCCCTCTGTCGTGGCGCCTGAGAGATTCGGGGTCGCGCGCGATCCCTTTCCCCATGGGCGGGCGGCCCGCATTGTGTGCGGCCGCCGCTTTCCAGAGGCGTCGAACTCCGTACGGTCCCTGATGCCTGAGAGATTGACGGGGAGGTGCTGCTCCTTCGGCGTCCGGGACGAAACCCGGAACTCTCCCGCACGGCGGCGACGCACCCTCAGTCTAAGCGGTGCGCGGTAAACGCCATGTTTCCGACCCAGCTCAGCACGCAGTCGGCTGCATCACATTCGACGAGCGACGACTATCCGGTCTTGCGGTTCTCGCGCGCCTTGCGCCGGTAGGCCAATTCGTCCTCGGGCCGGTCGCTCGCCTCGTGAGTTTCGGCGCGTTCGGCCGGGAAGTTGGCGATCGCGCCGGTGAGCTCGCGCATGGCCCCGCTGACGGCGATACCGAAGACGCCCTGACCGCCCTGCAGTAAATCGACGACCTCTTCCGGCGAGGAACATTCGTAGACGGTGGTGCCGTCGGAGAACAGCGTGATCCCGGCCAGATCCTCGACCCCGCGGCTGCGCAGATGATCGACGGCGATGCGGATGTTCTGCAGTGAGATCCCGGCGTCGAGCAGCCGCTTGACGATCTTGAGAACCAGGATGTCCTTGAAGGAGTACAGGCGCTGACTGCCGGAACCGGTGGCGCTGCGAATCGAGGGGACGACGAGCCCGGTGCGGGCCCAGTAGTCGAGCTGCCGGTAGGTGATACCGGCCACCTGGCAGGCGCTGGGAACGCGGTAACCGACCAGCTCGTCGGGCACCGTGTCGTCAGGGAACAGCCCTGGCTGCACGACCGCGGTGGGCCGCGGGTCGGGTGCTGGTTGCTGCGGTCGGTCTCCCACTGCTACTCCCTCACTGCATCGCCGAAGAAGAACAACGGCCTAACTGTCGAGGCTACTCTGTCGATTGTCTCGGCAGCACGGGCATGGAGCCAAACTCCGCGTGCGGCGTGTTTCTCACCCTCTACGTGAGGTATAGAGCACCTGACCGCCATACGCGGTCGCCGGTAACCCGGGCGAGAAGCTCAGCTGTCGGTGTCTTCCAAGACAGCTCAGCTGTCGGTGGCCTTGAAATCGTCCGGTGACACCGACTCCAGGAACTCCTTGAACTTCTCCACCTCGTCCTCGCGTTCGTCGGGCATCACCAGCCCGGCTTCCTCGAGGACCGGCTCCTCCGCGTAGATCGGGCAACCGACCCGCAAGGCGATAGCTATCGAATCCGACGGACGTGCGGAGATCCGCACGTCGTTGTCGAAGACGAGGTCGGCGTAGAAGGTTCCCTCCTGCAAATCCACGATTCGCACCTCTTTCAAGGTGTGGCCGAGGTCGTGGATCAGGATCTTGATCAGGTCGTGGGTCAGGGGCCGGATCGGGGTCACCCCCTCCTGCTCGAGCACGATGGCGGTCGCCTCGGCCTGACCGATCCAAATGGGCAGATAACGGTCGCCCGACTCTTCACGCAGCAGCAACACGGGCTGGTTCTGGGGCTGCTCGACCCGGATGCCGATCACACGCATTTCACTCATCGCACTGGCCTCCCATACTCGCCGGCCGCCCGCACGAGCCCAGCTGGGCAGGCCGTATCACCGAGTCTAGGCGAAGAATTCAGCCGCCGAGGGAAGCCCGCACCGACGTCTTCACCAAGCTGGTATGCAGCGTCAGCGACAACGCCGCCAACTCGCGTACGGTCTCCTCGGCGCGGGCCCGGGCATCGGCGTCGCGACTCTTGGCTATCGGCGCGGCGATCTGGGCGATCATGGCCGCCTCCCGGTCCGCTGCCAGCTTGAACGCCCGCAGATGCCGCCCGGCGCGTATCAGTTCGGTGAGAAATTTCTCATCTATCCCGGCCTGCTCCAGCAGATCGGCACGCGTGACGCGCATTTCGTGATCGAGACGCAATTCGTCCGGCGACACCTCGCCGGGCACCACACCCAGCCGCCGGGGCGCCGCGGGGGCGCCCACCGTGCGGGTGGACTCGGGCGCACGCCCCGAGCCGTCCACACCGGCGCCGTCGGCCCGGGCCCGCGCCTCGCGCACACCCAGGGTCGCCGCGCCGCGGTCGATCGCTTCGAGCTGCTCCTTGATCACCTTCAGCGGCAGATACTGATCCCGCTGCGCGGTCAGCACGAACTTCAGCCGCTCGACATCGGCGACCGAGAATCTGCGATATCCCGAAGGCGTGCGCTCCGGGCGGATCAGCCCCTCCGATTCGAGGAAGCGGATCTTGGAAATGGTGATGTCCGGAAAATCCGGACGCAGCAGGTCCAGCACGGAGCCGATCGACATTCCTCCGCGTGTCCATTGCGCTGCGCCAGTCATCAGTGGAACGTCACCGTTCTGCAGCTCCGAGGAATCCACCGGCTCCCGGTTGACGTAGGTGCCGTTCAGGCTGCCCACGTCGACGACCTGGAAGGTGTCCTCGTCCTGCCGGAACTCCGCGTGCCGACGGGACACGGTGACATCGTCGAGAAAGATGTCGCTGTCGGGGTGACGGCCCGCCGACGTGGTGGGCTGATCCAACAGGAACCGCGACCCCGCGTTGGGACCGCGCTTGACCACCAGCAGGGCAGCACCCGCGGGCAGCCCCTCGACCCCTTGCACCGGCTGCTCGCCGGTCTGCTCACCGGAGCGCGACGCGTCGACCTCGTTGAGGAAGTCAGCGCGGAACACCGAAGTCGTTTCGGCCGCGCTCTCCCCGTATCCCGGGTCTTTGTTCTCGCTCACCCTTGCTCTCCTCCTCGAACCGATTTTCCGTACCGGTATCCGGCGCCAATTCCGAGCGCACTGCCCTCACCGTCGCCACCCATCGCGACCGGCTGTCGCGCTGTCAGGTGTCACCGGCAAGTTCCGGCAGAGTTCCCGGCACCGGCCGCCGGCACATCTGTTGGCATTGACCGTACCCTGCTGGGCCGCACCCGTGCAGGTAGAACTGGGAAGGCTGACTCAGCCCTCGATAACTCCTTGGTAACCTGCGGCATCGAGCAATGCACCGAGGGCGGTATCGAGTGCCTCGGCGTCGTCGATCTGCAGCTCGAACATCCACCCGTCACCGTAGGGATCGGTGTTCAGCGATTCCGGCTCGGAGTCGAGATCTCCGTTCGCCGCAACGACTTTCGCGTTCAGCGGGGCGTAGATCTCCGAGACGCTCTTGGTCGATTCGACCTCGGCGATCGCCTCGCCGGCCGACACCACGGTGTCGACTGCCGGCAGCTGCACGAACACCACATCACCGAGCTGCGACTGCGCGAAATCGGTGATACCGACCCGCACGCGGTTCGGCGCGATCCGCTGCACCCACTCGTGTTCCTCGGTGTAGCGAAGGTCCTCGGGAAGGTTGGTCACAGGCTGATTCCTCTCACGGGGCGTCCTTTCACGGGTGTCGGCCGACCGGCGTTCGGCACAACTCTATCGACCCGTGCCGACACGGCGGATCGCCACACCCGCTACGAAGTTGCTCGCGGCGCAACAGGTATGGTCCGGGCGACGGCGAAGGCCTTGCGCAGATACAGCAGACCCGTCCACACGTAGACCGCCGTACCCCACCACAGCAGCGCCCAGCCGAAGGCCCGGCCGAAACCGGCCGCCGCCCAATCCATCTGGCCGGCCAGCAGCCACGGCAGCGCCGACATCAGCGCGAAGGTGGCCGCCTTGCCGAGGTAGATGACCTCCGGCGGATCGAGGTTGCGGCGGCGATAGATCGGCAGCGTCGCACTCAGGATCAGGTCGCGGCCGATCAGTACGACGACGAACGGCCACGGCAGGATTCCGCGCACCAGCAGGCCGAGCACGGTGGCGATGAGATACAACCGATCCACCAACGGGTCCAGCAGCGCGCCCAGCCGCGAGTACTGATCGAGCAGCCGCGCCAGCTTTCCGTCGAGGTAGTCGGTGACGCCACTGGCGACCAACAGCGCGAACGCCCGGCCGTCGGCATGCAGGACCAGCAGCAGCCAGAGGAAGACCGGCACGCCGATCAGCCGCAGCACACTCAGCACGTTCGGCACGGTGAGAATGCGGTCGGTCTCCGTGCCGACCGCGGCGTCCGCGGATTCGCGCGCGGGCTCCGGGGGCTCGGAGGCCTGATGGTCGGGGCCGGACCCGCCGGCCGGTCGGTTGCTCACGCCTGTTGCATACCCGAACCGATCCCGCCGCGCCATTCGGGCACGCCGCGACGGGTGCGGCGGCACGATAGGTTTACCGTTCGCATCCGCCCGGATGGCACACTAGCGAGTGACACAATGAGTCGTAAACCGTTTCATTGTGAACGCGGTGACGAGAGGAAGACATGCCCGACTTCGACTACGACGTGGTGGTGATCGGCTCCGGCTTCGGTGGCAGCGTCAGTGCGCTGCGCCTCACCGAGAAGGGCTATCGGGTGGCCGTTCTGGAATCCGGCCGGCGCTGGCCCGCGGAGTCCATTCCGAATTCGAATTGGAATGTGCGCAAGTCGATCTGGGCGCCGCGCCTGGGCCTGACCGGGCCGCAGCGGATCAGCGTGCTCGGCAAGTGCGCGGTGTTCTCCGCCGCCGGCGTGGGCGGTGGCTCGCTGATCTACGGCAACACCCTCTACGAGCCGCTGCCGAACTTCTACACCGACAAGCAGTGGGCCCATATCGCCGACTGGCGCAGTGAACTGTCCCCCTACTACGACCAGGCCAAGCGGATGCTGGGCGTGGCGCCCAATCCGCGCGTCACGCCCGCCGACGAGGTGATCCGTTCCATCGCAGACGATCTCGGCGTGGGTGATACCTATCACCCCACCAACGTCGGCGTGTTCTTCAACGAGGAGCAGCCCGGCGTCGAGGTCGACGACCCCTACTTCGGCGGCGCCGGCCCGCGCCGCAGCGGCTGCATCCACTGCGCGCGGTGCTTCACCGGCTGCCCGCACAACGCCAAGAACACCACTCCCACCAACTACCTGTACCTCGCCGAACAGGCCGGTGCGAAGGTGTTCGAGCTGACCACGGCGACGCGCGTGCGTCCGATGGTGGGCGGCGGCTACGCGATCGAGACGCAGCGCTCGGATCGCTGGGTTCGCAAGGGCCGCAAGACTTTCACCGCCGAACAGGTCGTCTTCGCCGCCGCGGCGCTGGGCACCCAGAAGCTGTTGCACAAGATGCGCGACGACAAGGTGCTGCCGAACCTGTCGCCCCGGCTGGGCGAGCTGACCCGCAGCAACTCCGAGGCCATTCTCAATGTGGTCAGCCGGCAGCGCAGCGATTTCGCCGAGGGCATCGCCATCACGTCCTCGATCCATCCCGAACCCGACACCCACGTCGAGGTCTGCCACTACGGCAAGGGGCAGAACGCGCTGTTCCCGATGTCGGTGCCGATCGTCGACGGCGGCGCGTTCCGGTTCCTGCGCTTCCTGCTGGCCATCGTGCTGCACCCGCTGGTGTTCGCGCGCAGCCTCAACGCCCGTCACGCCTCCGAGAAGTCGGTGATCCTGCTGGTGATGCAGTCGCTGGACAATTCGCTGACCTCGTTCCGCCGCTGGGGGCAGCTGAAGACCAGACAGGGCACCGGACAACCGAATCCGACCTGGATTCCGTTGGCCCACGAGGTCGGCCGCCGGTTCGGGGAGAAGGTCGACGGCGACGTGCACGGCCTGGTCATGGACGTGTTCAACATCCCCGCCACGGCGCACTACATCGGCGGCTGTGTGATCGGCGAAGGGCCCGAAAGCGGTGTGGTGGACCCGTATCAGCGCGTATTCGGCCATCCCGGACTGCATATCGCCGACGGATCCGCGGTCACCGCGAACCTCGGGGTGAACCCGTCGCTGACGATCACCGCGCAGGCCGAACGCGCGATGGCGTTCTGGCCCAACAAGGGTGAACCCGATCCGCGGCCGGAACTGGGCGCGGGCTACCGCCGTATCGACCCGGTCGCCCCCCACTACGCCACCGTGCCCGATACCGCGCCCGGCGCGCTGCGACTGCCCATCACGCCGATCGATCCCGCGCCCGCCGAGCGCTGACGGTCCGCATACCGGGCGCCTTCGCCACTGCCCCGCCGGGCGGCGAGGGCGCGCGATATGCCGACACCGGCGCGTCGAAGTCTCCCCCGGACCCTTAGTGCCCCTTATGCTTTCCGGTATCGAGTGTCGACGGAAGGGCGGTCGCCAATGCTCGTGCGAGTGCAGAACGCGGCCGGGACCCTGGCCGAGCGGGTCCTCATCGACTGGTTGCGTACCTGGAAGGGGCCGGGTGACCCGCAGGGTGTGGCAACGGTCAACTGCAGCCTGTTCTACGCCGACCGGCTGCATCAGTTCGATGCGGTGATCTGGACGCCGACCACCTGCGTGGTGATCGAGGCCGAGGCCTTGGTCGAGCGGGTGAGCGGCGACCTCGAGGTCCCGTTGAACGGGCCGTGGCGGGTCGGCGGGCACGTGGTGAGTTTCGAGGGCGGCGATCGCGGCACACCGCTGGACCGCTCCCGCGAGCACACCCACGCCCTGCAGAACTGGCTGGCCGAACGCGGCTTGGGCCAGCGCGTGGTGCAGGGCGTGGTCGTGGTGGTGCCGCCGCACGGGGCCCAGCCGACGATCCGCCAGCTGTGGAACGATCCCGGCTTCCAGGTGGTGCTCGGCGACGATCCCCGGCGGCTGGCCGATTGCCTGACCGCGCTCACCTCGCAGGGCCGGGCGCAGTGGACGGTCAACGAGGTCGCGCTGACCTTCCGCGGATTGGGCATTCTGCCGTATCTGCCCGCCCCGCAGGATCTCGTCGCCGAGGGTTTCGGCGGACCGGTGGACACCACGCTGTGGTACGGCGGCCCGCAACAGGCGCAGGCGGAAGCGTTCCTGGAGGAACAGGCCCACGCCGATCAGTCCTACGGGCGCCCCGTCGCGATCACGATGCCCTGGTACAGCCCGTGGAACCTGTATCCGAAAGAGGCGGACCGCATCGATCCCGGCCGGGCGGTGCTGCGCATTCTGCTCGCGATCGGCATGCTCGTCGGCGCCGCCTGGGTGGTCTGGTTCGTGATCTCGCTGGTCCTGAACTTCGGCCCCGGCTGAGCCGGACCGGCGGCGCCCGCCGCGGGCATCCCTCAGGCCGCGGGCGTGCCCGCCGTACGATCGGTGTCCCCTGCGGCATCCTCGCCCGACTCCGCCTGTGCGCCGGCACCGGTCTCGCCGGCGGGCTCCGCCCGGAGCGGCCGGGTCTCGAACCGCACGCGCAGTGCCGTCGTCACCGCCCAGCAGGCGGTCACCGCCGCGACGGCGAACCCGGTGCCGCCGACGACATCGGTCGGATAGTGATAGCCGAGACCTACCATGCCCACCGCCACGGCTGCCAAGGCGAGTGCGGCGACCATGCCGAGGACGAGGCGCAAGCGCACGGTGGCGGCGACGAGCAGCAAACCCGTTGCGATGGCGACGAATTGGACGGTATGCCCACTCGGGTAGGCAAGATAGTGCTGTAAATGCCTGTCCCACAGCGGTTTCAAAGCCCAGGTGTTGATCGCGACCACCAGCTCCGGGACGAGCACCAGAAATCCGGCACCCCACCAATCGCGCCGGCGGGCACAGTAGAGCACACCGATCAGCAACAGCGGCAACACGATATAGGCGTCGCTAGGCACCACCAGCGCGTCGTAGACGCCACGATGCGCGTCCAACCCCTCGTGCACGCGATCGTCGATCGCGCGATCGAACGCCGTCGGCCCCCCGCCGGCGGGGAAGCTCAGCGGAACCGTCACGGTGATCAGCAGGCCGATCAGGGTGACGGCGGCGGCAACGACATGCGCTCGATATCGAGCGACCGGCGGTGGAGCGGGCACCTGTCGACCATAGCCGCGGCCGGCTACCGCCCCACCGTCACCGGCCGCCGATATCGAGCGTGGATTCACGCGCCCTGATGCACGCTCGCGTCGTCGAGCATCGCCGCGCGCAGCATGGCCTCGGGCACGCCGAGCGCTTCGACGAGTGTGACCGACTCCGGTCGCAACCGGTCCACGAGTTCGTTGACACCGCGGCGCACCGACTTGGCCCGATCCACCGACATGAAGCGGTGCATGATGTACCAGGCCTGATTCTGTTCGATGGTGGAGTACACGAACAGATCGCAGACGGTGTCGGCCAGCGCTCTCGCGTCGGGATCCTCGATATCGGCGATGCCCTCGATGAACGCCTCCAGCACCAGCCGGTCGATATGCGCCTCACCGGCGGCGAGGATGTGGTCCTGCGCGTTGTTGAACGCCTCGAACGGTCCGGTCTCCTCGGCCCGCGCGCGCAGCCGGTGCGCGGCGGTGCGGGTCAGATAGTCCTCGCGGTCGGCGAACAGCTGCAGCTGCACCGAACGCCGGGACAGATCGCCCTCGTCGACGCCGTCGTCGGAGCGGTCGCGCAGGCGCTGGATGAGCTGGCGCACACCCGAGGTCTCGCGTACCACGTCGCGGGCCATGGTGGCCGCGAATTTCACCCAGCCGAGGGCGTCGAGATCGCGCACCTCGTCGGCGTAGGCGGTGAGCAGTTCCTTGGCCACCAGCTGGGTCAGCACCACGTTGTCGCCTTCGAAGGTGGTGAACACGTCGGTGTCGGCCTTCAGGGTGACCAGCCGGTTCTCGGTGAGATAGCCTGCGCCGCCGCAGCATTCGCGACATTCCTGGATGGATCGGGTGGCGTGGCGGGTCTGGGCGACCTTCAGGCCGGCGGCCCGCTTCTCCAGCGCGCGCTGCGCCTCCGGGTCCAGATTCTGCCCGGTCTGCACCAGGTGCATGCGCCGCACCAGATCGTTCTGGGCGAACGCCAGCGCGAACGCGCGCGCGACATGCGGGAACAGCCGGCGCTGATGGCTGCGATAGTCCAGCAGCAGGGTTTCGCTGCCGTCGTCCGGATCGGAGAACTGGCGGCGCTTGTCGCCGTAGCGCAGCGCGATACTCAACGCCACCCGCGCACCGGCGCCGGCCGCGCCACCGACACTGATCCGTCCGCGCACCAGTGTTCCCAGCGTGGTGAAGAACCGGCGGCTCGGGTTCTCGATATCGGAGCGGTAGGTCCCGTCGGGTTCGACGTCGGCGTAGCGGTTGAGCAGGTTCTCCCGCGGGATCCGGACGTGGTCGAATTCGATGCGACCGTTGTCGACGCCGGGCAGACCGCCCTTGAGACCGCAGTCCGAGGTGGTCACCCCGGGCAGGTCGTTGCCCTGCTCGTCGCGGATCGGGACGAGGAAGCAGTGCACGCCCTTGCTCTCGCCGCCGGTGATCAGCTGGGCGAAGACGGCCGCCATCCGGGCGTGTTCGGCGGCGCCGCCGATGTAGTCCTTGCGGGCGGAGGCGGTCGGGCTGTGCACCACGAACTCACCGGTCGCCGGGTCGTAGGTGGCGGTGGTCTCCAGATTCGCCACATCGCTGCCGTGCCCGGATTCGGTCATCGCGAAACAGCCGAGCAGATCCAGCGAGAGCAGGCGTTTGACGATGTCGGTGTGGCGGTCGGTGCCGAGGTTTTCCACCGCGCCGCCGAACAGACCCCACTGCACGCCGGCCTTCACCCACAGCGACAGATCGGTGTAGGCGAGCATCTCCAGGCCGGTGACGGCCCCGCCGGGATCGCCGGTGCCACCGTGCTCCAGACTGAAACCTTTTTCCGCATAACCGAATTCGGCGATGAGGCGCATCTGGTCCAGTACTCGCGCGCGAGCCTGGCGGTAGTCGAGGTAGGGGTCACCGAACAACCGGTCGTCGACCAGCTGCCTTCGCGCCTGTTCGCGGACCTCGCGCCACGGGCCGTCGAGCGCGGCCCGCAGATGGTCGGCGGTCGACTTTCCGTTCTTCGATGTCCCAGTGCTCGATGCCCCGGTGCTCGATGTCCCGGCCTCCGACTGCGCGGAGTCCGATCTCACGGAATCTGCTGCTTCAGTACCCGTAGCCGTATCGGTGCCCATGGTTATCGACTGTAGCGGGACCGGGAAGGAACCGGCGATAACCAGCGGTTTGCTCTATTCGCCGCTTCCGGCGGCGTGAGGGAGCTGCCCCCGGACCGCGCGCCGACTCCGGCTACCGTGTGCAGTGTGACAGATGAGTTGGAGCCCGAACTCGTCCGCACGGGGCCGGAAACCCGGCCGAGTTCGTTGTGGCATCGGGCGATGGGAGCGGTAACCGATCGGCTGGTCGCCCAGCGGCGCGCCACGGTGGACTCGGTGGTCGAGGCACCGGCCCCGCTGAAGCCGATCGATCTCACCGACGACGCCGCCGTAACCGAGGTGCTCGACCTGGCCGAGCGAGTCGGCGAGGTGGTGCTCGCGTCGGGCACCGCCGTGACCGACACCAGCACACAGGTCGAATTCATCGCCGCGACATACGGTTTGGCGCAGTGCGATATCGATGTGACCTACAACTCGATTCGCATCTCCGCCGATCGGGGTCCGTCGCTGCCACCCGCCAGCACCATGCGGGTGGTGCAGTACCGCTCGCTGGACTTCACTCGCCTGTCGGCCGTCGACCGCCTCACCCGGCGGATCCGCCGCGAGGTGGTGCCGCCTCAGGAGGCGCACGCCGCCCTCGACGCGATCACCGCCGCCCCGCACCCCTACAACCGGTGGGTTGCCACCTTCGGCTGGTCGTTGCTCGCCGCGTCCATCGCGCTGTTGCTGGGTGGTGGCGTCTTGGTCGCGGCCGTGAGTTTCGCCACGACGTTGCTGATCGACCGATGCAACCGCGAGCTGAACAAGCGCGGCCTGCCCTTCTTCTTCCAGAACATGATGGGCGGCATCATCGCGACCCTGCCCGCGATACTGCTGCAGACCTTCGCCGAGGGGTTGGAGACCAATCCCAGCGTGATCGTCGCGGCCGGGATCACCGTGCTGCTCAGTGGTTTACAGCTGGTCGGTGCGGTCGAGGACGCGATCACCGGCGCACCGATCACGGCCGCCGCCCGCATGCTGGAAGTGCTGGTCATGACCGGTGCGATCATCGGCGGGGTCGGTTTGGCGCTGCGCGGAGCGCAAGCCTTCGGCGCCCAGGTGCCGCCGATCGACATGTCGCCGTCCTACGACATCACCAATCTGCCGTTGAAGATCACCGCCGGTGCGGTGGCGGCGGCGGCGTTCGCGCTCGCCTGTTATGCCGAGCGCCGGGCCCTCGCCGTCGCCGCCATCAGCGGTGCGGGGATCACCGTGTGCTACCTGTTCGTGCAGCACGCCGGTTTCGGGCCGGTGATCGCGGCCGCGGTCTCGGCGACCGCGATCGGTCTCGCCGGTGGTCTGCTGGCCCGCCGCGCGGTGACGCCCCCGCTGGTCGTCGCCATCGCGGGCATCACTCCGCTGCTTCCCGGTCTCAAGGTCTATCGCGGCCTGTTCGCCCTGATCAACGACAATCTGCTGGTCGGGCTGAATCAGATGTTCGCCGCGCTGGTGGTCGGCTGTGCCCTCGGCGGCGGTATCACGCTCGGCGAGTGGTTCGCCCGGTGGCTGCGCCGGCCGCGGATCCTGCGGCGGGTCACCGGGGTGCGCCCCGACGACTTCACCTGAGACCGCCGGGTTCGCGGCCCGGGATGCCTCAGGCCGCGAACCCGATGGAGCGGGCCAGATCGGCCAGCGTCGCATCGAACAGCGCATCCGGATTGCCGACCGGCATCGGGTAGTTGCCGAAGACCTCGAGGGTGACATGCCCGTACAGCCGGGCCCAGAACTGGATCATCAGATAGGTGACACCCAGGTCCAGCTTCTCGGCCGGGAATTTCTGCCCCGATTCGGCGAGCACGGTGAGCAGTTCGGTCTGGAATCCGATGAGGTCTTCGCGCAGCGCGTGCGGGATCACATCGGTCGGCGGGGTGACGATGTCGTAGGTGGTCAGCAGCCGGCCCGCGGCCTCCAGGAAGATGCGGCCGAACGGTTCGTCGAATTGCCGCATGGCGCTGGCCGAACCCCCGGCCGGCGAGGCGAAGACGAGCGTGAACTCGTGGGCATGCGCCAGGGCCCACTGCCGGAAACCCTTGCAGATGGCGAACAGCTGGACCATGCCGTCCTCGGGCAGCTCGGCCACCTGTTCGGCGAGCTCCTGGGCCAGGTCGGCGCAGATATCGCTGCGCAGCGCACCCACCAGGTCGTCGCGGGAGGCGTAGTACCGATACAACGCGGGTGCGGTGATACCCAGCTCACGCGCGATGGCGCGCAGGGTCACCGCCTCGGGTCCCTGCTCCACCAGGAGCGTGCGGGCCACGCGCCGGATGTCGGCGTCGCTGACCGCGGGCATCCGGCCCCGTCGTGCGGCTGTCATGCGTCGTCCTTCGTCGCATGCGCACCGGCCCCGACGTCACGGGTACGTCGAGGCCGGTACGCACACTGTGTCCTGGGCCGCCGGAGACCGGGGACGCCGAGGGCGCTGCCCCGGCGGCCGCGGCGCTCACTCGTAGGCGACCTGCCAGCTCTTGATTCCGTTCAACCAGCCCGAGCGTAGCCGGACCGGCTCGGAAACCTCACGCAGGTTGGGCATCACGTCGGCGATGGCGTTGAAGATCAGATCCAGCTGCAGCCGGGCCAGGTTGGCGCCGACGCAGTAGTGGGTGCCGGTGCCACCGAAACCCACGTGCGGGTTCGGGTTTCGCATGATGTCGAAGTCGAACGGCTTGTCGAAACGTTCCTCGTCGAAGTTCGCCGAGGAGTAGAACAGGCCGACCCGCTGGCCCTTCTTGATGGCCTGACCGCCGATTTCGGTGTCCGACAACGCGGTTCGCTGGAACGCGATGACCGGGGTCGCCCAGCGCACGATCTCGTCGGGCGCGGTGCGCGGCCGCTCGGCCTTGTAGAGCTCCCACTGCGCCGGATTGTCCACGAAGGCCTTCATGCCGTGGGTGGTGGCGTTGCGGGTGGTCTCGTTACCGGCCACGGCCAGCAGGATGACGAACCACGCAAACTCCTCCGAGCCCAGCGCCTCACCCTCGATATCGGCGTTGAGCAGCTGGGAGACGATGTCGTCGGCCGGGCATTTGCGCTTCTCCTCGGCGAGGTTCCACGCGTAGCCCATGACCTGGGCGTTGGCCATCTTGTAGCTGTCGGCGTACTCGGGGTCGTCGTAGCCCATCATCTGGTTGGACCACTCGAACAGCTTGCCGCGATCCTCCTGCGGCACGCCGAGCAGTTCGGCGATGGCCTGCAGCGGCAGCTCACAGGCCACCTGCTGGACGAAGTCGCCGCCGCCGGTCTTCTTCGCCTCGTGCACGATCCGCTCGGCCCGCTCGCGCAGCGCGGCCCGCAGGCTCTCCACCGCACGCGGGGTGAAGCCGCGCGAGATGATCCGGCGCAGCTTGTCGTGCGCCGGCGGATCGGTGTTGACCAGCATGGCTCGCTGGATCTCGATCTCCTCGCGGGTGATCTCGCCGTTGAAGCGGATCACCGCGGTGTTCTCCTGGGTGGAGAAGACTTCGGAGTTCTTCGAGATCTCCTTGATGTCGTCGAGCCGGCTCACCACCCAGTAGCCTCCGTCGTCGAATCCACTCACTCCGTTGGGCTGGTCGACCCACCACACCGGGGCGGTGCGGCGCAGTTCGGCCCATTCGGCCACGGGCAGGCGCTGCGACAGCAGATCGGGGTCGGTGAAATCGAAATCGTGACTGATGGACGGCAGAGACGGCGCGGACACGGTACCTCCTTTGGAACACGTTCCTATGGAGTGAACCACACCACACCCGTTTTGTGAACACCTATTAGTAAATCATGTTCACGCGCTTGTTCCGGCGCGCGAGCAAACGGCCGGCACTGGCCCCGACCAGCGCGGACAGCGCACGGGCCGGCCCGACACGAGATCGAGACCGGCCCGGACAAGCGCTCAGTCCAGCTGCAGTTGCGGAGAATACAGCTCCAGCCAGGTGTGCAGATCGATGATGCGGTCCAGTCCGGCGCGCACGTAGCTGTCGATGCCGGACGGGTCGTGGGCAACCGCTCGCTGCAGCCACTGCCGGTCGATGAGCTCGAACAGTGGTGAATCGTCCTCGGCGAGAACGTGTTTCGCTTGCTGCTGCAGCACCGCCGCATAGCCCGGATCCTGCGTCGACGGGTACGGGCTCTTGACCCGCCGCACCACCGATTCCGGCAGCACATGCTCGGCCGCATGCCGCAGCAGGCTCTTCTCCCGGCCGTCGAACGTCTTCAGCGACCACGGGGTGTTGTAGACGTACTCGACCAGGCGGTGGTCGCAGAACGGCACCCGCACCTCGAGGCCCACCGCCATCGACGCGCGGTCCTTACGGTCGAGCAACGTGCGCACGAACCGGGTCAGGTGCAGGTGGCAAACAGTCCGCATCCGGTGTTCGACCTCGGATTCGCCGTCGAGGTGCTCCACTTCGGCCACCGCCGCGCTGTACTGGTCGGCGACGAACTCCTCGAGCCGCAGCCGCTCACGCAGCGCCGGGTTCAGGATCTGCCAGCGTGCGTCGCCGGTCAGGGCGGTGTTGAACGCCAGCCACGGAAAGGTGTCCTCCTTCAGCGCCACCTCGTCGTGGAACCAGCGGTACCCGCCGAACACCTCGTCGGCCGACTCTCCCGACAGCGCCACGGTCGACTGCTGCCGGATGGCCGCGAACAGCAGATACAGCGAGGTGTCCATATCACCCAGACCGGCGGGAATGTCGCGAGCGGTGACGACCGCGCGCCGGGCCGCCGGATCGGCCAGATCGGCCGGATTCAGCACCACGTCACGATGGGCCGAGCGCACCAGCGCGGCCACCTCCCGCACGAACGGCGAATCCGGGGTGTCGCGCATCTCGTCGGGGACGAAGTTCTGCTCCTGGTTGGCGAAATCCACCGAGAAGGTGCGCAACTGCTCGCCGTCGCGGGCGAGCCGGGCCGCGGCCAGGCCGGTGATCGCGCTCGAGTCAAGTCCGCCCGAGAGCAGCACGCAGCGCGGCACATCGGAGATGAGCTGGCGATCGACGATGTCGGTCAGCAGCTCACGCACCTGGGCGACGGTCCGTTCCTGGCTGTCGGTGTGCTCGACGGCATGCAGCCGCCAGTAGGTGCGAGTGCGAATTCCGTTGCGGTCCACCGTGATCAACGTGCCCGGCAGCACCTCTTCCATCCCCTTCCACAGCGACCAGCCGGGCTGTTTGGTCATGGCGAACAGCTCGCGCAGGCCGTCCAGGTCGACGGTCGCGGCCGCCAGCGGGTTGGCGAGGATGGCCTTCGGCTCGGAACCGAACAGCACACCGTCGGGGGTCGGGTAGTAGTAGAACGGTTTGATCCCCATCCGGTCGCGCACCATCACCAGCTTCTGGTCGCGCTCGTCCCAGATCGCGAAGGCGTACATGCCGTTGAGGTGGTCGACGACGGACTCACCCCATTGCAGATAGCCGTGCAACACCACCTCGGTGTCGCTGTCGGTGTCGAAGCGGTGCCCGAGTCCGCGCAGCTCCTCGCGCAGTTCACGGAAGTTGTATGCCTCCCCCGAGTACACCATCGCGACGTCGCCGGCCGGGGTCGGCACGGTCATCGGCTGCGTCCCGCCCGGCAGGTCGATGATGGCCAGTCGCCGGTGCCCCAGTGCCGCGTGTGTACGAACGAAGGTGCCCCGCCCGTCCGGCCCGCGACAGGCCATGGTTTCGGTCATCGCATCGACAACCCCCTGCTGCCGGGTGAGGTCGTCCGAGAACGCCACCCAGCCCGCGATTCCGCACATTCCGCCGCCTCTCAATAATTAATTAGCTTAGGGAACTATCCGTAAAACCGTTGTAACACAAGGAGTCTCGCGCGCGCCACCATGCGCCCGACTTGTCCGAGCTTGTCCGAACTCGTCGTTTTCGCCCGAAAAGTTCTGTTCGCCCGCGGCGAGCGAACGCCCGGAAATCACCGGTTACGCCGCACCGGAGTGCCCCGATCGAACGCGCCACCACCCCTATCGTCACCCCGCCCCTGCTTCCGCTACCGGCCGGGTTGCCCTCCAGTAGCCCAACGGGAAAAGGAGAGCCGAGGGTTCACCGTCTCGACGTCGGCGACCGCCATCACCGAATTCAGGGCAAGGAAGTCGAAATGCTCTGTCGACGAGGCGATTACGACGTCGGCACCGGCCGCTCGAACCTGGTCGGCGAGCGGTATCCGACTCGCTTCCGGCACCCACACCAGCCGATAGCCCAGCCGCTCCGCGAGCCGCCGCACCTGAGCGATATCCCAGTCGAGACATGGCGACTCCGGATGCAGCCAGCCCAGCGCGACCGGGCGCGCATCCCTCACGACCGCCGATCCCGGCGACGCACCTCGCCACGCAGCGGAAGGCGCACCAGCGCGATAGTCAACACGAGCAATCCCACGGTGAGCAGGAACAAAACCCACATCGCACACACCCCTCGCTGTTCGGTTCGGAATCCCCCGGCGCCCGGAACCGAAGCTCCCGGCGCCGGAACTACGGACAGATTCGCGCGGACCACCGCCGCCGGGCGACGACGAAAACGGCGTCAATCAGCCCACAAACGGGGCGACATTCAGGCGTCATTGCTCTACGGTGGGCGCATGAGAACGCCGAACGTCGCGTTGCGCGCCGCCCGCACGGCGCGGCTGCTGAGCCAAGATGATCTCGCCCGCATGCTGCGCGAGGCCGGATGCGCCAGTGCGACGAAACGACTCGTGCAGCGATGGGAATCCGGCGCGACCGCCAATCCCCGCCCGTCGCATGCGCGGGCGTTGGAACAGGTGATGCGCCTGCCCATCGAAAGCCTCGGATTCGGCGCCGTGATGGCCGGACGCAGCCTGTCCGGCGACGACACGGCCGGCCACGAAGTCCACTCAGCCATCGGTGACGTCCCCCGGGAACGCCATCCCGGCCAGTCCGCACCGCAGCCCAATTCCGGCACGTACTCCGGAATCTGGTTGTCCCGCTACGAGTTCTACTCCTCCGGCCGCGAACAGACCTTTACGTCCTCGCATTACGTGGTCGTGCTCCAGCACGAGCAGCGGCTCACCGTACGCAACCTGCCGAAGTCGGCGGCGGGCACACTCGAACTCGACCTCACCCTCGACGGGCATATCGCGACGGGCACCTGGTCGGAAACCACGGCCCCCAGCGGCTACTACAAAGGCGCGCGGTATTTCGGGGCGATCCAACTGCTGTCCGAACTGACGGCGACCCGGCTAGCAGGCAAATGGGTGGGGTTCGGCAAGAACTTCGACGTGAACGTGGGCCCGTGGGAGCTGGTCCTGCAAGACCGATCGACATCGAAAGCCACGATCGAGAAGTTCGACCGCCCGCCCCAAAGCGATTGACCTACAAGGGTTCTGCCGCGCCACCAGCATCGCATGTTCGCCATGCTCGAGCGGGAAGACCGCGCCCACGAACGATCCACGTCCGAGGCCGGGACCGCCCGCAGACCCGCAGGGAACACGGTCGGGGGCGGTTGTGCTGAACTTTTCGTGCAAACCTCCACCAGACTGCGAGAAAACTCGCAAAGTCGGCGAGGTTTGCACGATTTGTACACCCCGTCCGCCGCCGGCGACGAAACGGCAGTTCATCGACATCCACCGGTCGCCGCGTACACGGCCGCGCGTGGGTTTCTCGTCCGAAAGTTTGATTCCGTCGCGCTTGTCGACCGGTATCGTCGGAGGCGAAGTTAGGTTACCCATACTTGTCGCCCCACGAAGCGAGGAAATCTCCGATCATGCCGGACGCCACCTCCACCGAGCAGCCCGTGCCGTTCTCCGCGCAGATCCGCTCCGCCACCGCCGAACAGCACGAACGCGCCGAGAACTCCACCTTCATGAGCGACATGCTGGGCGGCGCCCTGGACGTCCGGGCGTTCTATCGCTACACCGGCCAGCTCTGGCACATCTACCGGGCGCTCGAGGCGCACTGGGACACCCTCGCCGACGATCCGGTCGCCGGTCCGTTCATCCGGCCCGAACTCGCGCGCCTGGCGCATCTCGAGGACGATCTGGCGCATCTGGGCGGCCCGCAGTGGCGCGACGACATCGACGCGCTGCCCGCCACCGCCGAGTACGCCGCCCGCATCACCGAGTGCGCGCTGACCTGGCCCGCGGGCTATGTGGCCCACCACTACACCCGCTATCTGGGTGATCTGTCCGGCGGTCAGGTCATTCGGGGCACCGCGGCGAAGCTGTGGCAGCTGCCCAAGCGTGGCGACGGCGTGAGCTTCTATGTGTTCGATCAGATCGCGAACCCGGCCGCTTTCAAGCGCGGCTACCGCACCCTGCTCGACGAACTGGCCGTCGACGATCTGGAGAAGCAGCGAGTACTCGGCGAGTGCCGGCGCGCCTTCGATCTCAACAGTGCCGTATTCGCGGATCTGGCAAGCGAATTCCCGGTCCGCCGCGAAGGCTGAACCGCCTTCCGACACTCTTGGACAATCGACCGGAAGGTTGCCGACTAGTAGCCAGATGCGTCTCCGAGTTACATCAAAATCGTTGTTACACATACCGATCGGCGCTCCCACGTGGTGACCAGTCCCACACCGCAGGGGGCGCCGTTTGGTTGCGGGCGCAACTCGCCGCCAGCTAAAGTTACTCACCAGTTAGGCACGCAGGGGTTCCTACAGCGACCTCGATTCTGATAGAGGCCGATTCGTTCAGTCCGCATCCACCGACGCATGTCGGACGAACAACGTTGTGCGACAACATGTTCGACATGCAAGGAGGGGTTATGGCCACCTATATCGTGACCGGTGGAACGGGTTTTCTGGGACGTCGCGTGGTGGAGGGACTGCTCACCTCCGATACCGACGCCGTGGTGCACGTGCTCGTGCGTGAGGCCTCCGCGGCCAAACTGGCCGAACTCGCGACCCGGTGGAATGCCACAGACCGAGTGTTTCCGCTGATCGGAGACCTGACGGCGGAGGGGCTGGGGCTGGTGGACGAACCGCCGGCCGCACAGCACGTGGTGCATCTGGGCGCGGTATACGACATGACCGCCGATGAGGAATCCGCCTACGCGGCGAATGTGAACGGCACCCGCGCGATGATCGCGCTCGCCACCGAACTGGGTGCGATGCTGCACCACGTGTCGTCGGTGGCGGTGGCCGGTGACCATCGCGGCAAATTCTTCGAAGACGATTTCGACCTCGGCCAGAATCTCGAATCTCCTTACCACCGAACGAAATTCGCCGCCGAGCGACTGGTCCGCGAAAGCGCGGGGCTGCGCTGGCGGGTGTATCGCCCGGCCATCGTGGTCGGCGATTCGCGCACCGGCGAGATGGACAAGATCGACGGTCCGTACTACTTCTTCCCCGCGATCGCGCGGCTGGCCGCGCTGCCGGGCGGGCTGCCGCTCCCGCTGCCGGATCTGGGCGCCACCAATATCGTCCCGGTCGACTACGTCGCCCAGGCGATGGTCGAGCTCATCGGCCGCCCGGGGCTGAACAAGCGCACCTTCCACCTGGTCAACCCGCGTCCGCAGCCGTTCACCGAGATCTACGGCGCGCTCTCGCGAGCAGCCGGCGCACCCGGTGGCATGGGCCCGGTGCCGGGCAGCCATACAGCGCTGGCAACGCTGAACCGGCTGCCCGGTATCACCGCGGCGCGGGATTTCCTGTTGAGCCAGTTCGGCATTCCCGCCGAGGTCGCCCCGCATACGTCGTTCGCGTCGGAATTCGTCTCCGATTCCACCCGGGCGCTGCTGCGCCGCACCGATCTCGAGGTCCCCGCCTTCGACACGTACGCCGAGAATCTGTGGCGGTACTGGTGCGCCCACCTGGATCCCGACCGGGCGCGCCGCCACGGCGGCGGCGACCGGCTGCGCGACCGCATCGTGCTCATCACCGGCGCCTCCTCCGGGATCGGCCTGGCGACCGCGCACGCGGTGGCGCAACGCGGTGCGACGGTGCTGATGGTGGCGCGCGGGGTCGACGAGCTCGAGGCGGCGGCCGCCCAGGTGCGCGAGCAGGGCGGCGACGCCTACAGCTATTCGTGCGACATCACCGACGAGAAGGCGGTCGAACTGCTGGTCAAGCAGGTGCTCGCCGACCATCACCATGTCGACTACGTGGTGAACAACGCCGGACGTTCGATCCGCCGCTCGGTGCTGAACTCCACCGACCGCATGCACGACTTCGAGCGGACGATGGCCGTCAACTACTTCGGCGCGGTGCGGCTGATCCTGGCTCTGCTGCCGGCCATGCGGGAGCGCCGATTCGGCCACGTCGTCAACATCTCCTCGATCGCGGTGCAGACCAAACTGCCGCGCTTCGCCGCTTACGTGGCGAGCAAATCGGCACTGGACACCTTCAGCGAGATCGCGGCGGTCGAGAACGCCGACGCCGGCATCACCTTCACCTCGGTGCGGATGCCGCTGGTGCGCACGCCGATGATCGCGCCGACCGAGATGTACCGGTCACTGCCGGTGCACAGCCCTGAACAGGCGGCGGCGATCGTGGTGCGCGCACTCGAGGAGCGGCCCACGCGCATCGACACTCCGATCGGCACCTTCGCCCAGGTGATCGACACGGTGATGCCCTCGATGAAGAAGGCCATTCTGCACCAAGGTTTCCGGCGGACGGGCGAATCCACCGCGGCCAAGCACGGCCGCGCCGCCGCCGATACGGGCGAGACCGGCGGCCGCAGTCCGCTGCTGGCGCTCGCGCCGGTGGTGCAGCCGCTGATGGGTTTGCCCACCCCCGCGGCTCGTATCGTCAACCGGCTGCCCGGCCTGAACTGGTGATCCGCACCTACCACCGGACCTGGTGTCCGGTGGTAGGTTTCGCCGGTGAAACGCAGGCTTCTGCTCGGCGGCGCGATCGTCGTCGTCCTCGCGGCAGTGCTGTCGATCGGCACCTACGTCCTGATGAATTCGAGGACCTTCCAGGTCGCCGGCCGCTTGGTACACCGCGTCGACACCAGCGAAAAGGTCGTCGCGCTGACCATCGACGACGGCCCCACCGACCGCACCCCCGCGATTCTGGAAACCCTTGCCGCCGAACATGTTCCGGCCACCTTCTACCTCGTCGGCCGCGACTTGGCGGCCCATCGTGACTACGGGGCGCAGATCGCGGCGGCCGGGCACGAGCTCGGTAACCACAGCTACACCCATCGGCGGCTGGTCTTCGTCACCCCGGCCACGGTCCGCGACGAGGTCGAGCGCACCGACGCCGAAATCGAGCACACGGGATACCACGGCCCGGTGACCTTCCGCCCGCCCTACGGAAAGAAGCTGGTCGCACTCCCCTGGTATCTGTCGCACCACGACCGCACCACCGTGATGTGGGATGTCGAATCCGATTCCGCCGGTGGCGTGAGCACAGATGCCATAGTCTCGGAGACGGTGAACCGCGCCCGGCCGGGGTCGATCATTCTGTTGCATGCGATGTACCAGCCGGCCGCGGCGGCAGCGATTCCGCGCATCGTCGCGGAACTCCGTTCGCGCGGTTACGGTTTCGTGACCGTCTCGCAACTGATCGCTGGCACGAAACCCACCGGAATGTGACCGAACTCCCCGGCCGTTTCGGCCAAAACTAGAACGTGTTCTAATAGTCTGTAGGTATGGAGCGACTGACCGGGCTGGATGCCAGCTTTCTGTATTTGGAGACCGACACCCAACTGCTGCACGTGTGCGCGCTGCTGATTCTCGACCCGCCCGCCGACGGGAACGACTACGAATTCACCGCGCTGAAGGAGGAGCTGGGCCGCCGGCTGCACCTGATCCCCTCCATGCGCCGCCGCGTCCATCGGGTCCCGTTCGACCTCGACCACCCGGTCTGGGTCACCGATAACGACTTCGACCTCGACCGGCACGTCCGCCGCCTCGGGCTGCCCTCCCCCGGCGGACCGAAGGAACTGGCCGAACTCGTCGGCGACATCGCCGCGCAACCGATGGACCGCGCCCGGCCGCTGTGGGAGATGTGGGTGATCGAGGGCCTGGCCGACGGCAAGGTCGCCGTCGTGTCGAAATACCACCACGCCGCGGTCGACGGTGTCACCGGCGCCAACATGATGGCGTATCTGTGCGATGCCGAACCGGGTGTGCACTACCCCGATCCGCCGGCCGAGACCGACACGAAGTCCGACGAGCCCAACGATCTCGCCCTCGCCGCCGAGGGGCTGGTGCGGATGCCGGCGAAACTCGGCGTGGTCGGCATGGTGCCGAAGACACTGGGCAAACTGGGCGGGATGGTGCAGCGCAGGCGTGCCGACAAACAGGGCATGGCGCTGCCGTTCACCGCGCCGCGCACGCCGTTCAACCGCACTATCACCCGCCATCGCAGCGTCGCCTTCACCACGACCCCGCTCGCCGATATCAAGGAGATCCGGGCGGCGTTCGGCGTGAAGATCAACGATGTCGTCCTCACCGTCATCGCGGGGGCGCTCCGGCAATATCTGAGCGAACACGACGAACTGCCGGACACCTCGCTGATCGCCTCGGTGCCCGTCTCCACTCACGAGACGACGCGGCACGAACGCGGTGTCAACAAGGTGTCGACGCTGTTCGCTCAGCTCTACACCGATGTCGAGGATCCGGTGGAACGGCTGCGGCTCATCGCGGAGGCCAACGTCGGCGCCAAGGAGGAACACGAAGTCCTGGGCGCGGACTTCCTGCAGGATTGGGCCGAATACGCGCCGCCGAACACCTTCCGGATCGCGGTGCGCGCCTATTCGTCGTTCAAACTCGCCGAACGGCATCCGGTGGTGCACAACCTGGTGATCTCCAATGTGCCCGGACCGCAGCAGCCGCTGTACTTCCTCGGCTACCGCATCGACGCGCTGTTCCCGTTCGGCCCGGTCTTCCACGGCGCCGGCCTCAACGTCACGGTGCTGTCGGCCAACGGCGATCTCGATTTCGGCTTCATCGCCTGCCGTGAACTGGTTCCTGATCCGGACCGGATGGCCGATGCCGTGCACGACAGCATCTCCGCGCTACTGAAGGCGGCTCAGACCCAGCGCTGAGCGCCTCAGCTCTCCCGCCGAGCGGCCACCGCCGCGCAGGCCTCGAGGAGCACAGGGACAAAGGCGTCCGCCTCGAGTACACATGCCGCATGTCCGGCCGATACGAGGAAAATCTCCGCACCGGCGATCATTGTCGCCATCTCCAGCTGCCGATAGACCGGCAGCGCGCGGTCGTGTGTCGTGATCACCACGCCCGTGGGCACCCGCAGGCTAGACAGCCACGGCGAGGAATCGAAGCGCCCCAATTCGGCGATCGCCTGAGTCATCGCCCACCCGCTGGTTGTGCGCAGCTCCGCCAGCGCCCAGCGATCCATTCGACCTGTCTCCCAGGATATTTCGGGCATATGCGGCAGTTTGGTCGCCGCCTCCGCCACTCGGCGACCCGCCGTCTCGGTCATCACCCCGGCGAGCAGCGCCATCCCGCCGTGGAACAGCCGTTCCCGCCATTTCTCCCGGAAACGGTAGGTCGTCGCGCACAGCACCAGGCCGCCGACGAGGTCCGGGCGCCGGCGCGCGACCGATTGGGCGACGATGCCGCCCATGGAGTACCCCGCCAGGATCGGCCGGTCCACGCCGGCCACCTCCGCGACCGCGACGACGTCATCGGCCAGATCGTCGAGATCGAAACGCGGCGAACGGATTCCGTGCCCGTGCCAGCGCTGGTCGAACAGCACCACCCGATAGTGCTCGGACAACTCCGCCAGGGCCGGGAACCAGTTCAGCATCGCCGTGGTCACCAGACCGTGCAACAGGATCACCGTCGGTGCGCCCTCGGGCCCCGGGATATCGACCAGATAGGTCCGCCCGCGCCCGGGCAGATCCACCATTCGCCCCGCGGGCACCGCGGTCGTGCCCGATACGCGGGTACCGAAGCGCCCGCCGGCCGCCCCGCGACCACTGCCCGCCGTCTGCCGCTCCGCCGCCATCGCAACCTCCTGCACCGCCGGCCCGGTCATGAATTAGAACACGTTCCAATTCGATGGTACCGGGTGCGGTCAACGGGCCCCGGGCAACAGCACAGCCGCCCCGGCGAATCGGCCGTGTGCCAGGTCGGCCAGGGCCCGGTCGGCGGATTCGAGCGGATAGGGGTTGAGGCGAACCTGCATCCGGTGCTGTGCGCAGAACTCCAGGAATTCGCGTCCGTCCGCACGGGTGTTGGCCGTGACCGAACGGATCTCGCGCTCCTGGAACAGATGGCGCTGATAATTCAGCGCCGGGATATCCGTGAGGTGGATGCCCGCGATCGACAGCACACCACCGCGGTCCAGTCCCTCCAACGCGGGCAGCACCAGGTCCCCGACCGGCGCGAACAGGATCGCCGAATCCAGCGGCACCGGCGGCGGGTCGGCCGCGCCCTGCGCCGAGGCCGCGCCCAGTGCCAGGGCCAACTCCCGCGCGGCGGCGTCGCGGGTCATCACGTGCACCTCGGCACCTCGAGCCAGGGCGACCTGGGCGGCCAGATGCGCGCTGCCGCCGAAACCGTAGATGCCGAGCCGTCCCCCCGGCGGCAGCGAGGCCCGTCGCAGCGCCCGGTAGCCGATGATGCCCGCGCAGAGCAAAGGGGCCAATTCCGCGTCGGCATACCCGGAAGGCAGCGGATACACGTAATCGGCAGGCGCCGTGGCATATTCGGCGTAACCACCGTCGGCGTCCCATCCGGTGTAGCGCGAATTCGGGCACAGATTCTCCGCGCCGCGGCGGCAGTACGCGCACACCCCGCACGTGCTGCGCAACCACGCGATACCGACCCGGTCACCGGGCGCGACGGCCGTCGCTCCGGCACCCGCAGCCACCACCTCCCCCACGACCTCGTGACCGGGCACCACCCGCTGCCGGTGCACAGGCAGATCACCCTCGGCGACATGCAGATCGGTCCGGCACACGCCGCAGGCCAGCACTCGCACCAGCACCTCGCCCGCGGCTGGCTCGGGAATCGGGATCCGGGCGCGGACCGGCGGGGATTCGTCGATCGGACCGGGCCGCACCACCTGCCAGGCGGCCATCGTCGCAGGGTTCATCGCACTCCTTCCGACACCGGAACGCCCGCGCCACGGCGGGAAGATCGATGGTAGTCGTGCGCGCGGACGAACCCGGCACATCCGGCCGCGGAGGCGGTCACGAGCACCGGAACGCGGCGTTGATAGCGTCGCCGAGTGCCCCCGCCGTCGACCGCCTTCACGCTGCCCATCGGGCGGGTGCACGCGATCGTCGACCTGGCGCGCCGGCGCGGCTGGGACACCGGGGAACTGCTCGCCGAAGCCGGCATCGCGCCGCAACTGCTGAACCAGGGACGCGCCCGCGTCACCGTCGGGCAAGCCGTGCATCTGGTGCAGCAACTGTGGCGCAGCACCGACGACGAACTACTCGGATTGGGCCGTCACCCGATGCCGCGCGGCACCTTCCGGCTGGTGTGCTTCGCCCTGCTCGGTTCCCGCGATCTCGCCACCGCACTGCACCGGTTCCGGATGTTCCAGAAGGCCCTGCCGGGATTTCCGCCGCTACAGCTGAGCACCGACGCCCGCGAGGCGCGAATCGCGTTCGACCTCAGCGATATCCGCCATCCGCACAGCCTGATCATCGACACCATGCTGATGGTCGTCTACCGCTTCCTGGACTGGTCGGTGGGCGGCTCGCTGCGACTGCTGCGCGTCGAAGTCCCCTATCCGCCCAACGATCTCGACGACTACGACCTGATCTTCGATGCGCCCGTGCGCTTTTCGGCGCCACATCCGGCCCTGGTATTCGATGCCGCCCTGCTCACCGCACCACTCGTGCGCGACGAGGACGATCTGCTGCGCTTCCTGCGCAACGCCCCCGAGGCCGTGATCGGCCGCGGCGACGATTCGGTGTCCACCGCGGCGCAGGTGCGCCGGATCCTGGAGCGCGGCGGACCACGGCACTGGCCCGGTGTCGAACAGATCGCCGGCGAACTGTCCGTCAGCCCCGCGACACTGCGGCGCAAATTGAGCGAGGAACATACCTCGCCCAGCCGCATCCGCGAACAGATTCTGCGCGATGCCGCGATCGCGGCGCTGGTGCGCGGCGAGACGGTGACAGCGATATCGCGCCGGCTCGGCTTCTCCGAACCCAGCGCCTTCTCCCGCGCGTTCCGGCGCTGGACCGGCAGCTCCCCCGGTTCCTATCGCGGTCCCGCCGCCGCGCCCTGAGCGATCCGGTCACAAGATCGAGCGCTGCGGTCATTGGCTGCCGCGCGGCGCGCTCCTACCTTGGCGAACGAACACTGTATTCGACCAGAGGAGTTTCCCCGTGCCGGTGCATCGGTCCCCGTGGATGGACGAAGATCTCGACGCGCTCACCGATTTGGCGCGCCGCTTCTTCGAGAAGGAGTGCGCACCGAACGAGGATCGCTGGGGCCGCCAGCACCACGTCGACCGCGAAATCTGGAACCGCGCAGGCGAATTGGGGCTGCTGTGCATCTCCATCCCCGAGGAGTACGGCGGTGGCGGCGGCACCTTCGCCCACGAGGCCGTGATCGCGATCGAGCAGACCCGCGCCATGGCGCCCAGCCTCGGCAACCCGGTGCATTCCACGATCGTCGCGCACTACATCAACGCCTACGGCACCGAGGAACAGAAGCAGGCATGGCTGCCGAAGATGGCCTCCGGCGAGATCGTCGCCGCCATCGCCATGACCGAACCCGGCACCGGTTCCGACCTGCAGGGCATCCGCACCCGCGCGGTCGCCGACGGTGACCACTACGTCATCGACGGCGCCAAGACCTTCATCTCCAACGGCCTGCTCGCCGATCTGGTGATCGTCGCCGCCAAGACATCCGAAGGCAAAGGCGCGGAATCGGTTTCGCTGATCGCCGTCGAGACCGACCGAGACGGCTTCCGGCGCGGCCGCAACCTCGAGAAGGTGGGCCAGCACGGCCAGGACACCTGCGAACTGTTCTTCGACGCCGTGCGCGTCCCGAAGACCAACCTCCTCGGCGCCACCGAGGGCACCGGCTTCATCCAGCTCATGCAGCAACTACCGCAGGAGCGTCTGATCCTGGCGGTCGCCGCCGCGGCAGCGATCGAGAAGACCGTCGAGATGACCGTCTCCTACACCAAGGAACGCCAGGCCTTCGGCAAACCCATCTTCAACTTCCAGAACACCCAATTCACCCTCGCCGAATGCGACACCATCGCCTCGGTCGCCTGGGCCTTCCTCGACGACTGCGTCGCCAAGCACCTCCGCGCCGAGCTCGACATCCCCACCGCCGCCAAAGCGAAATGGTGGCTGACAGAACAACAATGCCGCGTCGCCGACGAATGCCTCCAGCTGTTCGGCGGGTACGGGTACATGGCGGAATACCCGATTTCAAGGGTGTTCACGGATGCTCGGATCCAGAAGATCTATGGCGGGACGAACGAGATTATGAAGCTGATTATCGGGCGAAGTTTGTAGATCGGCTGGTGAGAGGCGGTTTTCGCGGTCAGGATGCGGCGTCGCTGCCGTCTTCCTCCCGTCTCTCACCGGAATCGCCGTCGGAATCTCGGCTGCCCGCGGGGGTTACCGCTATTCGTATGGAAGAAGGTCGTCGATCGCGGGTACTGGGCTCAGAGCACGGTCTTCATCTGTCGGGAAATCAGATCCGTCGTCCAGCGCGGCGAAAGCCGTACCAGCCTGTCCAGGAGGTTGGCGTCCCGGCCGACCACGACGCGGAACTTCCCCTTCTCCATGCCGCCGACGATGCGCCGGGCGGTGTGCTCGGGAGTCGTGGCCGGCACCTTACGGTTACCCGGGTCGATCATCGCGACTCCCGAATTACGGCTGAGGTCGGTGCTGATGTTGCCCGGGAAGACGGTGGTGACAGCGACGTCCGTGTCGGCGAGCTCTTGGTACAGCCCTTCGCTGAATTGTTTGACCGCACCCTTCGTTGCGCTGTAAATCGTCTGCCCCGCGAAGGGCAGCAGGCCTGCCAAACTCGCCACGTTGACGAGTCCGGCCTGAGGCCGCTGCCGCAACTCGGGTAGAAACGCCAGGCACATGTTCACCGTGCCCCAGAAATTGACCTGTATGACGCGCTCGATCTCGCTGCGTTCCAGGGCAAAGACCGGAACGAACCGGTGGATCACACCCGCGACGTTGATCAGCCCGTCGACCTGCCCGTGCTCGGCGATGACAGCCGCCGGCAGCGCGTTCACCGCCGCCACGTCGGTGACATCGGCGATGTGCACCGAGATCCGATCGGCGTGGTCCGCGGCGAGCGCTCGGGTCTGCTGTAGCCAGTCACCGTTCAGATCGACCAGAGCGACCCTGGCTCCGCGTTCGAGCAGCCGCAGTACGACCTGCCGCCCGATCCCGTTGCCGGCCCCGGTGACCGCAACAACTTTTCCACCTAGCTGCATACATCCTCACTTCTTGCCGAATCCTTTTTCGCCGGTCTCGCACCTGCCGCGGTCGTCGGTTGCGCAACGCGCCGTCATTCGATCCAGCGGCTCAGTTTGTCGACTACACATGCCGGCTTTGCTGATCCTTCGATTTCCACAGTCACTCGGATAGTGGCCTGCACCCCTCCTGGCACGTCGGTGCACGCCAGGATTTCGCCGCTACCACGCACGCGCGACCCCGCCGGCACCGGAGCCGGGAACCGGACGCGGTCGGCACCGTAGTTCACCCCCATGGAGACGTTCCGAACGTTGATCAGTTGCGGCAGAAAGAGATTGCACAGCGCCAGCGTGAGATATCCATGCGCGATCGTCGACCCGAACGGTGAGCTCTTCGCGCGTTCGACGTCGACGTGAATCCATTGGTGATCGCCCGTAACATCGGCGAAGCCGTCGATCCGTTGCTGGTCGATCAGGACCCAATTCGTAGGCCCGAGCACAGCGCCGACTGCACCGCGCAGACCTTCCAGGCCGTCGACCACCAACGGTCCCGCATCTGGATTTTCTGGTGCCATTGCGGGGGCGGAAATCTTCTGAACGATACTCATCGGCAATCTCCTTCGTTGTTCGTCATTCGACCGGGAGGTGGTCGGCGGGCGCTGATCGAGCAACCCGTCATAGCTCGGGGTTGCGGACGGCTACTCCCATAACACGTTCAGGCACAGCGAGATCCAGCCCGCAAGTCTCTCGGCTGGCGCAGCAGGTGCGCGAGCGGAGTCCGACTCCGTCCGGTGTGAGTGTCAGGCGAGAAGAGCGGACTCTCGGCAACGCCCATCCGGAAGGTCGCCAGCAGCGCAGTTTCGGCGGCATCCGGCGGTAATGCGATCACGGCTGGGAGGCGGGGACGTCGAGCGGCGCATCGGCCGGATACTCGTGGGGCGCCATCGCATAGGTTTCGGTGAGCAGCGCGATGAATGCCGGGGCGGTGATCGGGTCCGTCGGTTCGCTGCAGGCGATCCCACGGGTACGCAGATCGGCAAGCAGCATGTCGAAAACGGTCTCTAGGGGGTGCTGCTGTGTCGACGTGCCCATCGGATTTCCTTCCATCTGTCGCTGCGCATCGCCCGGCGCGGCAGGGCGAATCAAATGTCGGGCCCGCAAGGTGTCCGCGCCGCCTTCGGCCGGCTCCGCTGCGCT